>JAICMB010000004.1 GCA_025929455.1 Bryobacteraceae bacterium
GCAGCAAGAGGCCGCGGCCGTTGACCTGCCGATCGCATGCGAGTATTTTCAGACGCACGTGTTGCACGTAGAGGGCAACATCACGCACGTGCCCGCCGCGCAGGAACTCCTTATAGCGATGGACGGCAGCGGCTCGATAGCCGGCGAGCCGTTCACTGCGGGTGAAGTCTGGGCGCTGCCCTCGACCGCACCCGTCCAAATCGACGGCCGCGCGCGGTTTCTGCGCACCTACGTGCCGTAGCCGTCACTCTTCGCGGCGCAGCAACCACCCCGCCGTCTCAAGCACGCGCGATTCGAGCGAAACATCGCGATCCGGATTGATCGTCAGCCGCTTGCTCGATTTGAGATCGTCCGCAAAATCGCGATCGAGACGCCTCGCCAGGTCCGCGTCCCGCACCGCCATGTTCACTTCATCATTGAGCGCAAACGAGCGGTGATCGAAATTCGACGATCCCATCACAGTCCAGAGTCCATCCACCGTCATCAGCTTGGCGTGAATCATCGAGGGCTGGTAGTCGAACACCTCAACGCCGTGACGCACTAGTTTCAGCGACATGCCGCGGCTCAGCGTTCCGACAGCGCGATGATCGATATGCGGAAGCCCGGCCGTCAGCACCTGCACGCGAACGTTGCGGCGCACCGCTCGATACATCGCGTGCCGTGCGCTGTGGTCCGGGAGAAAATACGGCGTAGTGATCCGGATGCCCTCGCACGCGCTATCCATCAGCAGCTGGAACAGAGTGCGCGATCGAGTGGCGCCGCCGTGAGGCGTGCTGGCCATGGGCAAGCAGAGCATGGGACCTGCTGCCGCGAGATCCGGATAATCTTTCGGCCCCGCCAGCATTTCGCCCGTACATTCGAGCCAGTTCTCCGCGGCTACGGACATGAGTCCGCCCACCGCCGGGCCTTCTACGCGAAACACGGTATCGCGCCACGCGGGTCCGCTCCTGGTGGCGTGCAACCAGTGGTCCGCAATACCGGCGCCGCCAATGAATGCCACGGCGCCATCGACGATCAGCAGCTTGCGGTGGGTGCGGTTGTTGGCGAACGGCAGCGTTCGCAACTGCAGACCGTGGTACCACTCCACGCATCCTCCCGCCGCGCGTAGTCCATCGAAGTACGAGTCGCTGGTCCCGATACTGCCGACCGCGTCCACGACAATGCGCACCTCCACGCCCGCCCGCGCGCGCTCGCTGAGCGCTTGCAGAAACTCGCGGGTGACGCCGCCCTCCTGGAACTCGTAATATTCCAGGTGAATCGTTTTCTGCGCGTTGCGGATGGCTTCAAGTTCGGCCGGATAAAACTCCGGCCCGTTCTTCAAAACCGCGATGGCGTTCCCGGCGTGAGCTATCGCACTGGTCACCAGGCTGACCACGCGCGCAAAATCGTCCGAGTCCGGCCCACCTTTGAGTTCGCCTTGCAGTTTGTAAGGCAGCACCGGACCAAACAGGGTGAGGCCGAATCGGAATCCCTGCATGAGCAGCGCTCCCGCCCCGACAGCCGCGAGTGACTTCACCGCGAATCCCGCGGTCTTCGCAGCCTTGGATTTACCTTTTTTAGACATGCTTCAGAACGCCTTTCCTCTCGCGCCGGCGGTGTCGCCACTTGGGGAATTCGCGTTCGGCGAAGATCATTGCGATCAGCCAGACCGCGCCTGCGACGTAGCCGGCCACAACGTCGCTCGGATAATGAACGCCGAGATATATACGAGAAAATCCGATCAGGATGACCATCAGTACGGCGATAAGCCAAATGACAGAGTGCAACCGGCGGCGGCCGGCGACACTGTTGATCTCGTGCGCGAGCATGCTGTAGAAGCAGAACGCGCCAAGTGCGTGACCGCTCGGAAAACTATACGAGTGCGGCGCGGGTATGTCGAAGTAAGGAATCGGGCGGGGCCGTTGAAAGCAGAGCTTCAGGGCAAATTCCAGAACACCCGCGCCGGCTACCGCGATCCCCAGCGCTACGGCGCGCGGAAGGTATCCCTGATACCAGAAGATCGCCGCCGCAATTACTGTCAGAATCGCGACCGGAATAGGGGATCCGATCAACGTCACGATTTGCATCGCTCTGGTGAGCGCCGGTGACGCGAGCGCATGCGCCTGCGCCCGAACGAAGGCATCGAAATGCGCCGTATCGTTCTCCATCATCTCCTCCGCGATCCAGGCGAACAGGATGACGGCTAGTACCGCGAGCGCAAGACCGGCAAGCGCTTCGACGCTCACCTTGCGCACGCGCGAGGGAGTCACGTTCTTATGACGCTTGCCGTGCGATCTGTTGCGGCGTTAGCATCGTCATTTTCCGGCACTTCCCCAAAACATGTCCAAACTTTCTATTCGCGATCTCGATCTAAACGGTAAGACCGTCTTCATTCGTGTCGACTTCAACGTTCCGCTCGCGCCCGGTGGGCAGGAAATCACCAGCGACAAGCGCATTCGCGCATCGCTGCCGACGATTCAATACGCGCTCGACCATGGCGCCGGCGTGGTGCTCGCGTCGCATCTCGGACGCCCTAAAGGCAAGCCGAATCCGGAGATGAGTCTAAAGCCCGCTGCCGAACGCCTTTCGCAACTGCTCGGGCGGCCTGTCAAAATGGCGCCGGATTGTATCGGCCCGCAAGTAAAAGGGATGCTGCCGAAGGCGGGCGAGGTGCTGCTTCTCGAAAATCTGCGTTTTCACCCCGAAGAAGAAAAGAACGATGCGGGGTTCTCGAAAGAGCTGGCGTCATTGGCGGACGTGTATGTCAACGACGCCTTCGGGTCCGCGCACCGCGCGCACGCGTCCACCGTCGGAATGATCCAATTCATGCCGCAGGCCGCCGCGGGTCTGCTGATGGACAAGGAGCTCGAGTATCTTACGAAGGCGACGAAGAATCCCGAACGCCCCTGCATCGCGATCCTCGGCGGCGCTAAGGTCTCCGACAAAATCGACGTTATCGAAAACCTGATGAAGATCGTCGACCGTCTGCTGATCGGCGGCGCCATGGCGTACACGTTTCTGAAAGCGAAAGGCGAACCCACGGGCAAGTCGCTCGTCGAAAGCGACAAGGTCGATCTCGCCGGGCAACTGATGGCGCGCGCCGGAGACAAACTGCTGCTGCCCGTTGATCACGTGGTCGTTTCGGAGCTGAAAGAAGGGGCGCCGTTCGATGTGGTCCTACGCATCCCGGACGGCAAGATGGCTGTAGACATCGGTCCCAAGACCATCGCCGAATACGAAGGCGTGATCCGCGGCGCGAAGACGATCATCTGGAACGGACCCATGGGCGTATTCGAGAAGCCGCCGTTCGACAAAGGAACCGTCGCGCTGGCCAAGGCCGTGGCCGCCTCGGGCGCCGTATCCGTGGTGGGCGGCGGGGATTCGGAGAAAGCGATCAAATCCGCGGGAGTCGCGGACAAGATTACACACGTGTCCACCGGCGGCGGCGCGTCGCTGGAATTTCTGTCCGGTATCGAGTTGCCCGGCGTAGCGGCTCTCACGGAGAAAGCATCATGATTAAACTGCTGCTCGCGAGCCTGTTCGTGATCACCGCCGCGCAGGCGCAGGTTTTTCACCTTACGCACGATGAACTCGTGCAGTACACCTCGAAGAATCCCTTCGGCCGCTTCGAAGATGGCCGGCCGAAGGTGCCCGATGCACTCCTTGAAAAAGTGAAGGGCTTGTCGCTCGAGGAGATCTGGGCCGTGCTGCCGGAGAAAGGCTACAAGAACCAGTATCCGGGCGACCACTGGCGGATCATGCATCCGGAGAAGAAGCTGGTGGGCCGTGCGGTGACGCTGCAGTTCATGCCGGCGCGTCCGGACTTGAGTGAGCGCGCGGAGGCCGCCGCACAAGCGAAGTTCGGCCGGCACATCGCGCCGCATCAGCGCGTCATCGACATGCTGCAGCCCGGCGATGTATTAGTTGTCGGGTTATTCGGAACTATTCAGGGCGGCACCATTGTGGGCGATAACCTTGCGACGGCGATCTGGTCGGCATCGCACACCGGATTCGTCGTGGACGGCGCGCTCCGCGACCTGGAAGGCATTTATCCTATCGGCATGCCCGTTTATTATCGCGGCGCCGACCCTACGCCGATCGATTACAGCAAGGTGATGGTGACGGGCGTGAATGTGCCGGTACAGATTGGAAACTCGACCGTCATGCCGGGCGACGTGGTGTTCGGCGATCGCGAAGGGCTGTATTTCATCCCGCCACAGTTCGTCCAGGAGATTGTGAATCGAGCCGAGGAAACGCACGCACACGACGACTGGACCAAGGACAAATTCATGCACGGCCGCTACAAATCGAGCGACCTTTATCCGCGGCCGGCCGATCCGGCCGTGCGGAAGGAGTACGAGGAGTATAAGAAGAAGCGCCTCGGCAAAGAATAGGCCACGCCTAACCGGCCGCGGCGCTCCGCGTCTAAGGCGCATGGAAGAGCCTCCGCGATGACACATTGGAACAGTGCACTCCGTTCTCTTGTCCGGCGCCCGGCGTTCACGGTCACCGCGGTCGCCGTGCTCGCGTTCGGGATCGGCGCGAATTCCGCTCTGTTCTCTGTCGTCGACACGGTTCTGTTGAAACCGCTGCCGTACGCGCACTCCGACCGGCTGGTTCGCGTCATGGAAGCGAACGCCGCAAAAAGCGAACGCATCAGCTTGGTATCACCGGCCCATCTCGATGACTGGAACCGGCTATCGCACACGTTTGCAGCGATCACCGGCGTCTACAGCGAGAACGTCACTGACACGAGCATGACTGAGCCGGCGCGGCTTGCAGGCCGGCGGGTCACGACCGGTTATTTCAAAGTGTTCGAGATGCGGCCGCTAGCAGGCCGCACGTTTGTGCCCGCGGAGGAGCAGTTTGGCGGTCCCAAAGCGGCAGTGATTAGAGAGGGTCTGTGGACGCGTCGCTACGCGCGCGATGCACACGTAACCGGGAAACGGCTGATCCTGGCGGGTGAGGGCTACACCATTGTTGGCGTGATGCCCGCCGCATTCGCCGCGCCTTCGATCGATGTCTGGCTTCCCGCGCAACTCGGACCCGGGATGCTGGAGCAGCGCGATGCGCGCTTCCTCAGCGGCTTCGGCCGGTTGAAACCCGGTATTACGATCGCACAGGCCGCTGCGGACATCCGGCGAGTGTGCGCACGTTTGGCCGAGCAATACCCGCGAACGGATAAAGGATGGTCGGCGCTGATCGAAGATCTGAAGCAGGTGGTCGCCGGAGGGAACACACGGGCCCTGACGCTGATGTTCGGCGCGACGGCGCTCCTGCTTTTGATTCTCTGTGCGAATATCGCGGGTCTGCTGCTCGGATATGTGGAACAACGCGAACGCGAGTTCGCAATCCGCGCGTCGCTGGGGGCCACCCGGACGCAGATTGCGGCCGTAGTCTTTCGCGAAGTCGCGATCCTCAGCATTGCCGGCGGGGCGCTTGGGCTGGCGCTCGCCGTAGCGGGATCGCGAATTCTGGCGAAAGCGTTCGCGGACTTGCCGCGCATGAACGAGATGCGCTTCGATTGGCGCATTGTTCTGTTTACGCTTGGCGCGAGCGCCATTACGGCGTTGATGTTCGGATTGGCGCCGGCACTCCAGGCAACTCGCCGCGGCCTTAACGCGGCGCTCGCTCGTGGCGGGCGGTCGCAAGCCGGCGGCCGACACCGTGTGCAGCAGACGCTCGTGTGCGCGCAGTTCGCCGTCACTCTCGTCTTACTTGCCGGCGCAGGGCTGTTGCTGCGCAGCTATTACAATCTGACGCATGTGCAGCCGGGATTCCGCGCGGCGAACGTAGTCACGTTCCATGTCGGCGCGGAGTGGGGCGAGGACCGGGAGAAAGTGGGAGTCATGCAGCGGCGCATCCTCACCGAATTGCAACGTTTGCCCGGAGTGCGGGCCGCCGGATTTACGAATTTCCTCCCGGCTTCCGAAGCAACGCTGCGCGAACAGGTTTGGGTGGAAGGCTTGGCGCAGGTGGGCGAGAACGGGAAGATCACGGCCGGCACGCGTTCCGTTACGGACGGCTATTTGCGCGCGCTGCACATGCCACTGCTGAAAGGATCGTTCTGCCCGGTGCCGCAGCCGCTGAATTTCAGTGCGCCCGGCAAGGTGCTGGTGAACCGCCGTTTTCTGGAAACGTCCGGAGGCGCGGACCTGATCGGCAGGACGCTGCGCTTCGGCTCGTTCGCTTACGCCGGACAGATTATAGGCGTCCTCGGCGATGTAGACGAAGACTCGTTGAACACGCCCGCTGTCCCTTACGTTTACCTTTGCATCGCGCTAGGCGCGTGGCCCGATCCGGAGTACGTTGCCGCGGTGAATGGCGGCGTCAGCCAGTTCGAACGGTCACTGCCGGCAGTGATTCACAGGATCGCACCGGGCCGCGCGGTATTCGGGGTCACGACGCTCGCAGAGTATCTCGATCGCACGCTCGATAAGCCGCGGCTCGACAGCACGCTGTTGGGCGTTTTCGCAGCGAGCGCGCTGCTCGCGGCCGCCGTTGGTCTCTACGGCTTCATGGCGCTGCTCGTAGCGGGACGCACGCGCGAAATCGGTGTACGCATGGCGCTCGGAGCGCGCCCGGCCCAAATCTTGCGGCACGTGGCGATACAGGCGCTGCGCCCGGTTCTCATTGCCACCGCCATAGGATTCGGTGCGGCGATGCTGACCATGCGCGCGTTCCGCTCGGTTTTGTTCGATGTTGCGCCGGGCGATGCGCTCACATTCGCTATCATCGCGGCGGTGCTGATCGTCGTAGCGCTCGCAGCTGTTGTAGGACCCGCGCGGCGCGCCGCCCGCGTCGATCCGGGCGAGGCTCTGCGGGCGGAGTAATCCAATCAGCCCTGCTGCTGCTGCACGAAGCTCAGAATGTCGAAGTGCTTGATCTCGCGCTCGGGGAAGAAGCTGTTCACCGCGTCCTGCTCGGTGTCGAAGATTTCGAACACGGTAGACAGCTTGGTTAAGAGCAGCAGTTCGATATTGCGGCGGTTCAGATTCAGCAGCCGCAGGGAGCCGCCGGCCTTCTGCAGGCTGGTGTAGCAGATCACCATGTTTCCCAGGCCGGTGCTGTCGATGTAATCGACGTCCGCCAGGTTCAGCACCACTTTGTTGCGGCCCTCGGCAAGCTCGCTGTTGATGGCCTCGCGCAGTTTCAGCGAAGGCTCACCCACAACGAGCCGCCCCTTCAGGTCGAAAATGGTGATGCCTTCCTTTTCGCGTTTGCGGATTTCGAGGTGGGCCGGCACCACTCCAGTTTAGCCGTTCGGACATGGACACGGCGCGCGGGCTGTGCCATCTTGCAATAAGGGCGGAGACCGTCGCGCCGGAGGAGACCAATGCAATATAGAATACTGCTGCTCACGTGTTGTTGCAGCATTGCGCTGTTCGCGGCCGACGCGCCGAAGCCCGGACCTGACACGCTGCTGTTCACGAACGGCGAGAAGCTGATCGGGCATCTTGAACGGGCGACGAATAAAGAAGTCGTATTTAAGAGCGACATGGCCGGTGAGGTTACGGTGAAATGGAGCCGGATTCAGGAACTGCGTACAGGTGACAAATTTGCCGCCGTTCGCAAGGGCACCGAACTGACACGCGGCGAAGCGGCCGCAACGGTTCCGCAAGGGACCATCACCGGCACCGCGCAGCAGATCCAGGTAAGGCCCTCGCCTCAGGCTCCGCCGCAGACTCTCGAGACCGGCAACGTTGCCCACCTTGTGCCCGAAAGTGCTTTCGAGCGCGCGCTGCGTAGCACCAACTTCTTCGAGGGCTGGACGGGTGGGCTTACCGGCGGCGTTTCCCTCACGGAAGCCACCCAGAGTAGCCGCACCTTTACGGCGGCGGTTGCGCTGCTTCGCAATGTGCCGGGCGAAACCTGGCTCGACCGCCGCAGCCGCACGACCGTGGAGTTCAACGAGGCATACGGCAAACTGACTCAGCCAGGAACGCCGTCCGTGAAGACCTCGCTGTACCATCTCGGCGCCGAACAGGACTGGTATTTTTCACCGCGCATGTTCGGATTCGTACAGGCGAGCTTCGACCACAACTTTTCCCAGGGCCTCAACTTACAGCAGAGTTACGGCGGCGGTCTGGGTGTGACCGCCCTGAAATCGGAAAAACAGGAATTTGATATGCGAGCGAGTGTGGATTACACGGATCAGCGCTTTGAGGTTTCATCTTCAAATCAGCAGTTGATCGGCTCGAATTTCGGCGAGAGCTATGTCCGAACATTCGCGCACAGTATCGTGCTGAACGAACGCGGTGTTTACCTGCCCGCGTGGAACAACACGCGTGCGTATTCCGCGTTGGGCACGGCCGCGCTGACGTTCCCGGTGTTTCACCGGCTCGGCCTGACGCTCGGAGCGCTCGACACCTTCCTGAACGATCCGCCTCCGGGGTTCAAGAAGAATTCCTTCCAATTCACCGCCGGCGTGACGTACGCGATCAGGTAAAGTGAGGCGGCCGGTCTTGCCCGCTGGCTGTCATCGTGGGATTCTTTTTGCATGCGTGGGCAAACATGAGAGGTGTCCGAATTCCGTCCTTTTCCGATATCGTGAACGGCGCGCCGCCGATGGCTCCGTTGCTTTTTGTAAACCTATCGATTTTGGGCCTCATCGGATTGTGGGCTTTGAAAGACCACACTCCCGCGTCCGCCGTGGCCGTACCGCAGGTATGAAGATTGCCGTTTACATCTCCGATCCTGGCCTGCGCACCCGCATATCAGAAAAGCTCACTGCGCCCGCAGTGCAGACCTTCGATGCTGCCGCGAGGCTGCTCGAATGGTTGAGCAGCTCGCCCGATGCGATCGCGATCGTCGATGCCGCCTGGAACGGGGCGCCATGGTTCGAACAGTTGTCTCCGGAGCACCTGGACCGCTATACGTTCATCGTGGTAGCCGAAGACGCCGGCGCCCGCCAGGTCCTGACGTGGTTGCGGCGCGGGGCATCGGAAGTCGTGCTGGCGTCGAATCTCGCCGAACTGCCGCTCGCCATTGAGCGCATCTCGAGCGCGCGCGCCGAATCGCGCCGCGCCGGCAAGGAACGCGAACGCCTCATCGATGCCGCGCGTCATGCACACGAGCAGGCGCGTGCCGAACGGCGGTTTCGTAATCTGCTCGAAGCCGCGCCCGACGGCATTCTCGAAGTCGATCAGCAGGGCCGCATCGTTCTCGCCAACGCCAGCGCGTCACAACTGTTCGGCTACCCGCCTGGAGAATTGGAAGGGATGTCCGTTGAAACGCTCATCCCCGAGCAGTACCGCGATCTGCACATCGGACATCGCGCGCATTACTGGACGGCGCCGGCAACGCGGCCCATGGGCTCCGGGCTGGCGCTATCGGGGCGGCGCAAAGATGGGACGGACTTTCCGGTGGAGATCAGCCTCAGTCCCGTGCAGAGCGAAGAGGGCATGCGCGTAACCGCGGTCATTCGCGACGTCAGCGGACGCCAGCGCGCCGAAGAGCGCATCCGTCACATGCAGGAAAGCTACACCGCGGAACTCGCCGCGAAGAACTACGAGCTGGCCATGCGCAACCAGGAAATCGAGCGCGCCGACCGGCTCAAGAGCGAGTTCCTCGCCAGCATGAGCCACGAACTGCGTACGCCGCTGCACACCGTCATCGGCTTCACCGAACTGCTGCTCGAAGAAATCGAAGGCCCCCTCAACGAAAAACAGCGCCGCTTTCTCGGCCACATCCGCCAGGACTCGAACCACCTGCTCGAGCTCATCAACGACATTCTCGATCTGTCGAAAATCGAGTCCGGTCGCATGGAGCTCAAGCCCGAGGACTTCGACGTCGCGGCCGCCATTGAAGAAGTACTCGGCGGCATTCGCCCGCTCGCCGCGGCCAAATCGCTGGAACTCGTGATCGATACGCCGCCCGCCATCGCGCTTCGCGCCGACCGCGTGCGCTTCCGCGAGATTCTATACAATCTGCTGAGCAATGCTGTGAAATTCACGCCCGAGGGAGGCCGCATCACGGTTGCTTCCGCCGTCGAGGGCGGCTCGGTTGTGATCACCGTGGAGGACACCGGCATCGGCATTCGACGCGAGGATCACGTGTCCATCTTCGACAAGTTTCATCAGGTAGGCAACACGACAAAAGGCGTGCGTGAGGGCACCGGGTTGGGGCTAGCGATTACGAAGCGCCTGGTCGAAATGCACGGTGGGACCATAGCGGTCGACAGCGAGCCTGGGCGCGGGAGCCGTTTCACGGTCATGCTGCCGCGCACCGGAGCCAAGCCCGCCGACGGCCAGAAGCAGCAGCGCCCGCGGCGCCAGAAACCGCTGGTGCTTATTGCCGAAGACGATGCCGGCGCGCGCGAACTGCTCGCCACCTATCTCGTGCCGCACGGCTACGACGTCGCGAGCGCCGGGACCGTGGACGATGCCATCGCCAGCGCGTTGACGCTTTATCCCGACGCGATCACGCTCGATCTGCAACTCGGAGACGAGATCAGCTGGCGCGTATTCGATGTGTTGAAGCAATCGCCCGAAACGGCGCGCATTCCGATCCTGGTCGTGTCCGTGTTTGACGAAGCGGAGGAAGCTCTGCGCCGCGGCGCGGCGGACTATCTGGTGAAACCGGTCTCGCGCGAAACGCTGCTCACGCACTTGCAGCGGTTCGTCGCGCCCGCCGCCGCCAAGCGCCCATGAAACAATGGAATTTCTATGGCCAAGCGAGTTCTTGTGGCCGATGACAAGGCCTCTAGCCGAGAACTGGTGCGCACGGTGCTCGCCAGTCAGGGCTACGAGGTTTCCGAAGCCGCTGACGGGCGCGAGGCATTGGCGATGATTCGCTCGGAAAGGCCCGATCTCGTGCTGCTCGACTTGCATATGCCCGCGCTCGACGGCTTCGGCGTCGTCTCAGAGCTGCGCGCCGACCCGAGCTTCCGGAATATTCCCGTTGTCGCTCTTACGGCCAGCGCGATGTCGGGCGATCGCGAAAAGGCGCTCAGCGCCGGGTTCACATCCTACATCGCCAAACCGGTGAGCCTTTCGTTTTTGAAGATGGAAGTTTCACGTCTGATCGCATGAATACGGGCGCCATACCGGTAGCCACGTCCGGGCTTTCCATTCTGGTCGTCGACGACAACGCACACAGCGTGGAGTTGCTGTCCACCGCACTCGCACAGGACGGCGTCGAGATTCTCACCGCGACGGATCCCGAAGCCGCCCTCGATCTGGTTTTTTCGCGTCATCCTCAAGTCGTGGTCACCGACCTCGTCATGCCGAAGCTCACCGGCATGGAGTTGCTCGAACGTATCGTCGAGTTCGATCCCGCCATCGACGTCATTCTGATCACGGCGCACTACTCCACGGAGTCCGCGGTCGAGGCGATCAAAAAAGGCGCTTCCGACTACATGAACAAGCCGGTCTCGATCACGGGTTTGCGTTCGAAGGTGGGCGCGCTGCTCGCGGAGGCGCGACGGCGTCAAGTGGCGCGGCGCCTGGAAGACCAACTCGCCGGCAGTTGCGAATTTCACGGCATCATCGGCAACAGCCCGCTCATGCTGGACGTGTTCTCACGCGTGCAGCGAGTGGCGCCCCACTACCGCACACTGCTGATCACCGGCGAAACCGGCACGGGCAAAGACCTCGCCGCGCGCGCCGTCCACGACCTCAGCCCGGCTGCGCACGGCAACTTCGTCGCGTTGAACTGTTCGGCCGTGGTCGAAACGCTGTTTGAAAGCGAGCTGTTCGGCCATGTGCGCGGTTCGTTTACGGGCGCGGTGCAGGACAAGCCCGGTCTGTTCGAACACGCGCACGGCGGCACGCTGCTGCTCGACGAAATCGGCGACATGCCCCTCGCCACGCAATCGAAGCTGCTGCGCGTATTGCAAAACCAGGAAGTGCAGCGGCTCGGTTCGCTCACCACCCGCCACGTCGACGTGCGCGTCGTAGCCGCGACCAACCGCGATCTGCGCGCGGCCATCGCCGCCAAACAATTCAGGGAAGATTTGTTTTATCGCATTTCGATGGTCGAGATTCACATGCCCGCTGTGCGCGAGCGCATGGAGGATCTCCCGCTGCTGACGCACAATTTTCTCGACCGCTTCGCGCGCCAGTACGGTAAACCTCTGCGCGGCATCACACAGCGCGCGCAGATCGCGCTGGCACGCCATTCCTGGCCGGGCAACGTGCGCGAACTCGAGAACGTGATCGGCCACGCCGCCATGATGGTGATGGGCGACACCATCGATGTGCAGGATCTGCCGTCGCTGCTGTCGCACACGCCTGCGGCGGCCACTGCGGAGGAACCTCCCGCGGCCGGTCCACTCGAAGAACACGAGCGCGCCCTCATCCGCGATGCGTTGGAGCGGTGCGGCGGCAACCAGAGCCAGGCTGCGCGCATGCTCCGCATCGGCCGCGATGCGCTGCGCTACAAGATGAAAAAGCACAACCTGCTTTAGCGCAGCGTCTGCGTCATATCACGCACTCGCATCCGGCCGCACTCGCGTAAGTGCCGCGTTTACCGCGTCCGGCGCATGGCCGGAGATTTGCTCTGGTCCTCAGGACCATGCGAGATTTCAACTCCGCGCCGTTCCTCGTGATTTGGGAAACCACGCAGGCCTGCGATCTGGCTTGCGTCCATTGCCGCGCCAGCGCGCAACCGGATCGCAACCCCGCGGAGCTATCGACGGCCGAAGCCAAACTGCTGCTGCACGACATCCGACAGTTCGGCGACCCGCTCATGGTCTTCACCGGCGGCGATGCCATGAAGCGGCCGGACATCTTTGAACTGCTCGAATACAGCGTGCACACCGGCCTCCGCACCACCATCACGCCCAGCGCCACGCCGCTGCTCACGGCCGAGGCCATCCGCCGCTTCCGCAGTATCGGCGTCGCGCGCATGGCGATCAGCATTGATGGCCCGGACGCCGCCATACACGATACGTTCCGGCAGGTGCTCGGTTCGTTCGACCGCAGCATCCTCGCGCTTGATGAAGCCTACCGCATCGGCCTCGAAACACAGGTGAACACCACGGTCGGCAAGCACAACATAAATCATCTGGCCGAGATCGCCGAGCTTGTCGCGCAGCATCACTCGAAACTCTGGAGCGTTTTTTCCCTGGTGCCCACCGGGCGCGCGCAGGCGGGCGCCGATGTTTCGGCCGACGATTACGAAAGAGTGTTCGAGTTCCTATACGACATATCGAGCGTTGCACCGTTCGACATCAAGACGACCGAAGCGCAGCACTACCGCCGTTACGTGGCACAGCGCCGCAAGCAGGAGAACAGCCCCGCCAATCCCGCGACGATAACGCCGAGCATCAGCCGCGTGGCGGGCATCAACGACGGCAAGGGCTTCATGTTCATCTCGCACATCGGTGACATTTTCCCCAGCGGCTTTCTCCCGGTCGCGGGTGGCAACGTTCGCCACGACTCGCTTGTCGAGGTCTACCGCCACGCACCCCTGTTTCAAGTGCTGCGCGACAGCTCCAATCTCAAGGGCAAATGCGGTGAGTGCTCCTATCGCAATCTCTGCGGCGGGTCGCGCTCGCGAGCGTTCGCAACCACCGGTGACTACCTCGCGCAGGACCCGAAGTGCATTTACGAGCCGGGCGGCGCGCTCGCACACGCCTGAGCGGCACGGCTGTCGTACACTGATGCGGTGCAATCCCGCGCCGCTTGCTTCGCGCTCGTCACCTTCACCGCTTTCGCTGCCGACGCGCGCTTCACGCTCGAACAGGTGATGAGCGCGCCGTTCCCTTCCAACATGACCGCATGCCGCACCGCCGGCAAGGTCGCGTGGGTGCTCGATGAAAACGGGGCCCGCAACGTTTGGGTGGCGGAAGCGCCCGATTATAAAGGACGCCGGCTCACGAACTACCACGACGACGATGGCCAGGAAATCGCGCAGCTTGCCTGGACGACCGACGCGCGCTCGCTCCTTTACGTTCGCGGCGGCGATTTCGAGATGGGCCGCGATAATCCCAATCCCGCCAGCGTGCCCGGGGGCGAATCGCAGGACATTTGGACCATCTCGCCGGCCGGAGGCGCACCGCGAAAAATTGTCGAAGGCAACTCCCCCGCCGTATCGCCCGCCGGCGACCGCATCGTTTACATCAAAAGCGGGCAAATCTGGACGGTCGCGCTCTCGCCCGGCGCGACACCGGAGCAACTCATTCATGCGAAGGGCCGCGCCGGCACGCTCCGCTGGTCGCCCGATGGTGCACGCCTCGCGTTCGATACTCACCGTGGCGACCATTCGTTCATCGGCGTATACGATTTTGCGGGTAAGCGCCTCGCCTACATGGACCCCAGCGTCGACTCCGACACCGCGCCCGTATGGTCGCCCGACAGCAAGCAGATCGCGTTCATTCGCATTGCGGCTTCGAGCCGCGCATTTTTGTTCGGCCCGGTGCGCAACGCGGTGACGCCGTGGTCCATTCGCGTCGCCAATGTTGAGAGCGGCGCCGGACATCAGGTGTGGCAGGCCGCATCCGGCCGCGGCAGTGCGTTCCACGACAACACGGGCGAAAACCAACTGCTGTGGGCCGGCGGTGATCGCCTCATCTTTCCCTGGGAGAAGACCGGCTTTGTGCATCTCTACGCGGTGCCGCTCGTGGGCGGCGATGCGGTCCCGCTCAATCACGATGGGAACTTCGAAGTCGAAGATGTCTCGCTCACGCCCGACGCGCGCGAAGTGATTTACAACTCCAATGAGGGCGACATCGACCGCCGCCATCTCTGGCGCGCGAGCGTGTCCAGCGGCGCCAGCCAACCGCTCACATCGGGCACCGGCATCGAGTGGTCCGCCGCCCGCACCGGCGATGGCGCGATCGTGTTCCTGCACTCCGGCGCGAAGGACCCCGCGCGCGCCGCCGTGCTGCTCAAAAACGGTTCGCAGCGCGACCTCGCGCCCGATGCCGTTCCCGCTGACTTCCCGGCCCCGGCGCTGGTCGAGCCGCAACCCGTCATCATCTCCAGCGCCGACGGCATGCGCATCCACGCGCAATTGTTCCTTCCGCATGATCTGAAATCGAGCGAGCGCCATCCCGCCGCCATTTTCTTTCACGGCGGCTCGCGCCGGCAGATGCTGCTCGGCTGGCATTACATGGACTACTACAATCACTCGTACGCGATGAATCAGTATCTCGCCAGCCGCGGATATATCGTGCTCTCGGTCAACTACCGCAGCGGCATCGGCTACGGGCTCGATTTCCGCGAAGCGCTCAACTACGGCGCCACCGGCGCGAGTGAATTTAACGACGTGCTCGGCGCTGGTCTGTACATGCGCAGCCGCGCTGATGTCGACCCGCACCGCATCGCGCTGTGGGGCGGCTCGTACGGCGGCTATCTCACCGCACTCGGCCTCGCGCGCGCCTCCGATCTGTTCGCGGCCGGCGTCGACTTCCACGGCGTGCACGACTGGAACAACGTCATTCGCAACTTCGTTCCCGCCTACGACCCCGGCAAAGACGTCAACGCCGCGCGCGTCGCATTTGAATCCTCGCCGCTCGCGTCTGTCTCGACCTGGCGCTCCCCGGTACTGCTCATCCACGGCGACGACGACCGCAACGTGCCGTTTCACGAGACGGTACTTCTGGTCGAGCAACTGCGCAACCACCACGTCCCCTTCGAGCAACTCATCTTCCCCGACGAAATCCACGGCTTTCTCACGCACCGCCGCTGGCTGCAGGCCTATGCCGCGGCCGCGCGATTCCTCGACGCACACATGAACGGCGTACAGTAACGCTTATGCGCCCACGTTTTTATATCGCAGCGCTAATCGCGTTTCTAGTGATCGCTTTCGCGTGTCTGGCATACCCGCTGTACGTTATACGCCCGTTCCGCGCCCAAGGCGTTCGCGAACTTGCGGCGGCGCTCGCCGTTACGAGATACCGCGGCCTGTTGACTGCCATCTGTGCCGCCGGCGCCGTGCTTGCATGCGCGGGTTACTGGCTTACCGGCCTAAGCCGGGCGAAGCGCATTGCATTCACGCTCGTCGCCGCGGCGGTCTGCGCGTTTGCCGTGCTGTGCCGCGTCAACGTCTACGAGCTGATGTTTCATCCCGACACGCATCCAGCGTTTGCGCCCGCTGCAACGGCAAAGCTCGACTCGGACGAAATGCTCATCGCCGTGCGCGTCGGCCCGGCTGCGCGCGCATATCCGATTCGCGCCATGGCGTATCACCACATCATCAACGACGTGGCCGGAGGTGTTCCTATCGCCGCGACTTATTGAACGCTCTGTCACACCGGTCTGGTGTGGAGAAGAGACGTCGACGGGTTGGCGCTGACCTTTCATCTGGCCGGCATCAACAACCAGAACTTCCTCATGCGCGATGAGCAGACGGGGACGTACTGGCAGCAGATCAGCGGCGTCGCCATTTCAGGTCCGCTCGCGGGCAAGCGCCTCACGCGTGTTTATTCGGACGAGTTAACGGCCGGCGTTTGGAAGAATGAAGAACCGCATGGGATGGTCCTGCAGGATGTTGCTGCATATCGATCCGAGTACGCGAGCAAGAACTGGGACCGCAAGATGAAGCGCGTCCCTACCGTGATCGGCAACGCGCAACCGGGGCTCGCGCCGCGCGATCTCATGCTGGGTGTGCAGGCCTTCGGCGTAAGCCGCGCGTTTCCGTTCGAGACAGTCCTCAAACAAAAACTGATCAACGATCATGTCGGCGCCGAGCCGCTTCTACTGGTAGTTGGCCCGGACAACACGTCCATTCGAGTATTTCGCTCCCGCTTTGCCGGCGCCGTACAAACGCCGGAGTTCTACCGCATCGCGAATGGTGACGCGCTCATGATGGACGAAGCCACCGGCAGTCACTGGAATTTCCGCGGCTGCGCTATCGCGGGCAAAGCTGCCGGAACCTGCCTTGAGCGCGTGGAAGCCATCAAAGATTATTGGTTCGACTGGCGCCAGTATAATCCCGCGACCACCGTGTACCGGCAACCGAATAGCGCCGCAAAGGCGGAGTGAACGCACCCGGCCGCAGTTCAGCGCGCTACATCGGCCGCGCTTCCACGCGGTCCATCGCCAGAAATTCCTTTATCGCCGGATCGTCCGCCTTCTCAATTTCGCTCACTGGCCCCAAATAAAGCACGGTGCCCTCGTGCAGAAACAGCACACGGTCCGCCACCTTCCGCATCAATGCGAGATCGTGCGTTACGACCACGGATGTCATGCGCAGTTGCGTCTTCAACCGCAGCATCAAATTCCCCAGATGGTCCGACATGATCGGGTCCACCATGGTCGTCGGCTCATCGTACAGGATGCACTCCGGCTGCGCCGCCAGCGCCCGCGCAATCGCCACGGCCCGCTTATACCCGGTCGACAAGTCGGTCGGATACACGTCCTTGTACTCCGCCAAGTCCACCAGTTTCAGCAGCCCCTCTACCACCTGTTCCTTATTGCCCGGGCTGTAATCCTCGCGCAGCTCCAGCGAAAACAGAATGTTCTCGCCTACCGTCAACGAATCGAACAGCGCGCCCGACTGAAACACCATGGTCACTTTCTTGCGAATTTCGCGTAGTTGCTGCTCGTCGTAGTCCGTAATGTCCTGATACGAAACGAACACCCGCCCGCGATCGGGCTTCAGGAAGCCCATGATGTGTCCCAGCGTGACCGACTTGCCCACGCCGCTGCGCCCGATGATGGCGAGGGTTTCCCCCGCGTCCAAATAAAAGTTGACATCGACTAAAACGGGGCGATCGAACGTCTTGTATACGTGGCGGAACTCGATGTAGTGGCTGCTGGCGTCGTTGTCCGGGGTCATTTCGATGTGCCGCGGAGCGCTTCCCATTCGGCCGCGGTGTTCACGTTCGTGAAGCACGCCGCGTCGACACGGTCCGTCAACACCGGGGTCAACGACAGCGCTGCCTCTCTCATTCTAAGTCGGCCTTCCCGAAGCGCCTGCTCGAGCCGCGGGAGCGCGCTGGCGTGATACACGGCGCACAGCGGCTCCGGTCCGGCCGCGCTCGCTGCCAGCACCGCGGCGGCCCGCGGATGCAGCAGGGCTTCGTCCATCAAGACGCGGACGGCGTTCGCATCGATGAGCGGCATATCGCAGCCCAGCACAATGTTCCAATCGGCCCGCCCGAGCGCCAGAGCCGTGCAGACGCCGCCCAGCGGCCCCGAGCCGGGCGTAGCGTCCGAGTGCGTCTCGAACCCCAGCCCGCCATACCGCTCCGCGTGCCCGATAACGACCGCGCTGCCGCACGCGGTTGCGAGTCCGCGCGCGACGTGCTCGATCAGCAGCCCGCCGCGCCACCGCAGCAGGCCTTTATCCCGGCCCATGCGCCGGCTCTCGCCGCCCGCCAGTACGAACCCCGCAAAGGTTTGCTCGCGGCTCATGCGAAAATACTAACAACCGCGTTCCCGATTGACGGCTATTTTCAGAAATGCAGCTTCGCGCTATAATCGTAAAAAACAAGACCGCATTTTTTTGTTTTTATATGATCGCCGCCGGCGGCACGCTCCTTTGCGGTAACTCGATCACGGGTCCTTCCGCGGCCCCGCGCACGGAGTCCGTTCCGGCGCGCTCCCGCGCTAGGAGCCGCGTGGTTCCGGTGGTCCGCACCGATCCCCGCTCCGGCGCCGCAGTCCACACCATCGTTGTCGCTCCGCAACCTCCTCCGCGTCCCGCGCACCCCGATCCTTCTGTTCAGGCGTTCATGACTCAGATGGCTGAGGCCTACGATCTCAGCCCGGCGCTGGTTGATTCCGTCATTCGCGTCGAGAGCGGCTACAACCCGTACGCCGTCTCATCGAAGGGCGCCGAGGGCATCATGCAGCTCATGCCCGCCACCGCCCGGCGCTTCGGTGTCCACAACGCCTTCGACCCGCGCGACAACATCGCGGGCGGCGTGCGCTATCTCAAGTTTCTGCAGGACACCTTTAAGGACGACACGCTCGCCATTGCCGCGTACAACGCCGGCGAGGGCGCCGTCTCCAAGTACAACAACACCGTTCCGCCGTACCCCGAAACGCGCGGCTACGTCGAAAAGGTCAACCGCCACTACACCCGCGCGCGCCGCAAAGCAGAGGCAAAGACCGCTCAGGCCAAGGCGGAAACGCCGCAACCGGCCACGCCCGAGCATCGTCCCTTGCACCAGTACGTCGATGCGCAGGGCCGTGTATACTTGAGCACCGAATGATATGAAGCTTGCGCGCGGATTTGCGGTCTTGTCGCTCCTCACCGGCGCCGCCGTCGCGCAAACCAACGCCCTCACGGCCGTCCGCCACTGGTCGCGGCCCGATTCCACGCGCATTGCCATCGAGCTCACCGGTCCTTCCAAATTCCGCGCGGACCGCCTTGCACACCCCGATCGGCTCTTCTTCGATTTCGAGGACACGCGGCCCCAACTGCGCGGCGGCAAGCACCACGCCGCTATCGAAATTCACGATCGTTTCGTCGAGCGCATCCGCGTCGCCGAAACGCAGCGCGGCATCGCGCGCCTGGTCCTCGATCTCGCCGGAACGGGGGAGCATTTCACGACCACGCGCCTTGAAAATCCCGACCGCCTGATCATTGAAGTGCGCGCGTCCGCTCCGCAGGTTGCGCGCCGCACGCCGGCCGTAGTCCTTCCCGCAATACCCGAACCCGCTCCCCCGCCGAACATCGGCACCATCGTGACGGCGCCCGTGGGCATCGATATCGTACTCTTTAGCGCGTCTGCCCATTCCATTCCGCCGCCGCCTCTGCGCCGCCGTACTCCGACGCCGATCGTGCTGGCCAGTGCGCGCACACCCGACATCGCGAACAGCCATCCGGTCCCCGCGCGCCGGCCCGCGTCGCAGTCCGCCCGCGAGTCCATGACGCGCGTGCTCGGGCTGAAAATTCGCCGCGTAGTCATCGATGCCGGACACGGCGGTCACGACACCGGCAGCATCGGCCCGACCGGGCTCATGGAAAAAGACGTCGTCCTCGACATCGCAGAGCGCGTCGGTGCGCTGGTCGCCAAGCGCCTCGGCGCGGATGTCGTGTATACCCGCTCCGACGATGTATTCGTTCCGCTGCGCGAGCGCACCGCCATCGCCAACGACAAACAAGCGGACCTGTTCCTCTCCATCCACGCCAACTCTTCCGACGCCCACAGCGCTGCCGGTGTCGAAACGTATTACCTGAGCTTCACCGATTCCCGCCCCGACCTCGCCGTTGCCGCGCGCGAGAACGCCAGCTCCGACAGCGGCGTATTCGAACTGCAGGACATGCTGCACAAGATCGCGCTGCAGGACAAAGTGGAAGAATCGCGCGAGTTCGCCAACCGCATCCAGCGCACGCTCTACCCGGTCTCGCTGCGCTCCAACTCCCGCGCTCGCGACCGCGGCGTGCGCAAAGCGCCGTTTGTGGTCCTGATCGGCGCCACCATGCCCAGCGTGCTCGCCGAGATCGGGTTTATCAGCAACCCCCACGACGAAGCCCTGATGCGCCGCGTGCAATACCGGCAGCACATCGCCGAAGCTCTGTACAAAGGTCTGGCGTCATACGCGAACAGCCTCAGTCACATGCAAGTGGCCCAGAGCCGGTAACGAAACGATCCGCGCCGTCAAAAGGGGAATTCGATGCAGCCAGAATCGGGCCGGCTTGCCGGCATCCTGCTGATTGCCGCGTGTTCAGTAGGACGATTCTACGCGAGCCGGTCAGTGTTTATTCGAGCTCTAAACCATCGCTTGGTTTCAGAATCTTCCAGCCCGGTGGAAACGCAACGTTGTCCAGACCAGCAACGCCCGAACTGGAGACTATCCAGCTTCTCGTAACAAGAAGCTCCTCTCGTGAGTATGTGCGAAACTTCGCGGCTAACTTGATCTTGTTCAGGTCCGCTTCTGAGCCTGTATTGTTGTGCTCATAGCAGATCTTGAACCCTGCCTGTTCATGAATTCTGCGGTAATCTGCTATGCGAAGACGATTTCGTTGATACCGCTTACTCGATAACAGGGACCAAGTCCGATCCGAATATTTTAGGTAATTGAATGGACTGATGGAGGCGTCAAATGTTGAGTACTCGTCGTGCAGCAATAGATAGTGGCTCATGACGGCGGCTGGTGCAGCCAGGCGTTTGAACTCAGCGAAGATTGCGATAAGAACGTTTTCTGGGATTTCGTGAATTACGCCGTTGGAGAAAAAGAATGCGATCGAAGATGATTCTAGCTCTGTTGCGCGTGCGTCGCCGACGAAGTATTCAATGTTTAGCTCTCTCAACAATTCCGTTGGTGACCCTGACGCGGCTGACTCGCTAAGGCGTTGGAGGTGTAGCAGGCGATCTTCCCGAAGGTAGGGAAGTCTGCTCCGAAGATCATCGTGCTGCGCAAAGTGAACAAACGCGCTCAACGCTTCACGAAGACCGTCTCGACCAAGTAACGGTTCGTGATCGATTGTCCATACCTTTGGTGCACCACAAAGATAGAAGGCGAGCGGTAATATCGGATGCCAACCCGTACCCAGCTCGAGTACCGTTCCCGATGGACCGACGCCGGTCTTGAAATAGTTTTCCACATGCCAATAGCACTCCCGAAGTTTGCGACGAAACCATACCGAATCAATATCTAGGGAACCCGTGACAAAGCGCTGCAAGACACGGTTCCAGGACTGCGAGTTTGGAAGCAGTGAGAGTGCGTGCTGTGCGACAGCCTTCAATATCCATCGTGCCATATCGTGTTGCGCGGAATACGCCTTCGTTATAACCGGAAATTTGTGAATCATATCACACGTTTTGACTGAATCCGCAGGCTGGAATCGGTGCTGGAATCGGTGTCGCAGCGCGAATAGGAAGTCTAATTTACGGCGGCACGTTCGCGAATAGTCGAGCGCCGCGTCGCCGCCATTGCGGTTGTTGCCCGTCGGTCACGGTGACCTGTTGTCGTTTACGGTCGAGATCTACCTGAACGCCTCGTGAATTGGCCCGCTCCGGTTCGGTGTATGCCGTCCGGTGTTTGTCGCTCGCGTGTAGTACAACAAAGGCTTATGCCCTGGCTTCGTTTCGCGACCGTCTTAGCCGCCGCAACTCTCAGCGCCGCCGCCGCCGACGCGCCTCGCCGCATCGCCATCGCCGGCCTCAATCACGGCCACGTCGACGGCTTCCTGCGCGCGCTGCACAACCATCCGGGCGTCCAGCTCACCGGCATTTACGATCCCGACACCGAGCTACAGCACAAATACGCCGACCGCTACTCCCTGCCCCTGAATCTCTTCTACGCCGATCTCGCCACCATGC
>JAICMB010000681.1 GCA_025929455.1 Bryobacteraceae bacterium
TCCGGATAGCAGATCGGAGTCACGAAGAACCACAGCGTCAGCACGAATCCCGTAATCTGCGCGAGGTCGCGCATGAACACACCGAGCGCCGCAAGCAGCCAGCACAGCCCGAGCGTGAACAGCAACTGCGGCACCAATAACACCGGTAACCATAGAGCCGTCGCCGGTACGCCACCGCGCAACGCAAGCAGCAGAACCAGAAAAACGCCGAGCGCGAACAGTTCCGTAACGATGCCCGACACCGCGTAGTTGACCGGCAGCGTCTCCACCGGAAATACCAGCTTCTTCACGAAATTGCGGTGCTCGATGATGGACGCGGGCGAGCGCCCTGCCGCCTCGCTGAACGCCAGCCACGGCAGCATGCCGGCCAGAAAATACAGCACGAACCCCGACGACGAGGTGTCTTCACCGAAGCGCGCGCGCAGCACCACGCCGAACACAAACCAGTACGTCAGCATCAACAGCAACGGATTCAGGATGGTCCAGAACACGTCGCCAAACGATCCGCGATAGCGCGCCAGAATATCGCGCTTCACCATGGACCGGATCAGCGCCCGATTGCGTGCAATGCTTCGCAGCGGATACGTAAACGCGCGCGGAAAGCCGCGCAGAAACGACTCGCGGCGCAGCGCGCCCGTCGTCACTACGCGCGAGGCCCGCACCTGCGCACGTCCATCTGCCACGCCCGCATCGATCAGCAGAAATGGATCGCCCGCGGCGTATGCCCAGCCCGTCCCGGGCGTCACGGGCGAAACATACACGCGGTACGCGGCGTCTTCGGCAGGAAGTTCGATCGAAATGCAGTTCTCGCGGTCAACCGGCGTCCAGGACCCTTCGCTGACGAACACGTTCGTCTCGGGATCGAAAAGCTGCCATCCGATGCACGCGCCGGCCGCGGGCTCCGCGAGTTCAAAGCGCACGTCGAGCGCGCTGCCGCGGGCGGCACAAGTCACATTGCGGTAAATCGGTTTCGCGGCCACGGCGTTACGAGTATAGCCACGCCGGATAGCGCTCGCGCGGCGGCCCGGTTTTGCGTCCGACGGCGTAGATGCCATCTCCGCGCAAGTCCGCAGGCAAGCAGTATGACTCCAGCATGTGTTGCACGTAGGCCAGCTCCGGATGGGGCTCTTCGTGAAATGGACCGGTTTCAAGCCGGTCCACTTGGAAGCCCGCATCGAGCAAGAGCCGTAGAATTTCGCGCGGCGTATATTCGCGATTGTGGCGCGCGTCGGTTTCGCCGCTGTTCTGCGCGGGACGGATGTATGCGGGAAAGAAGCCCGGATGATAGCCCTGCAGAATCGCCGCGAGCGCGCGGTAAGACGCAATGTTCGGCGTCGTAAGCACCAGGAAACCGCCGGGCTTCAGCACGCGGTTGATCTCGTACATCATGTGCATGGGATCCGCGGGCAGATGCTCCAGTAACTCGCAGCACAGCACGGTTGAGAACGCACCATCCTCATACGGAAAGCGGTCCTTCTCGGCATCGAACAGATCGATATCGCACGCGAAACGCTCGCCTTCGCTCGAAACCACTTCGGTGTGATTGGTCGTCCCGGCGGGGCCGTAGTAGCATCCGCGCACCTCGCCGTAGCCGAGCCGCGTCTTCAGTGCGGGCGTAATTTGCATGTACGCGCCCATTTCGAGAATGCGATCAGCCGCGGTACCCGGCGGCGTCATTTCGAGCGTACGAGTAAGACGCGTGCGATGCGTCTCGAGATACTCGCGCGCGCCCGAATCGGCAACCCAGCCTGCAATGTACGACGCAGGGACCGCCTCCACCGCGGCCGGCGATGACGCGTGCGCGGCGGCCGCCGCAACCTTCCATTCGCGCCCTTGCGCGACGGCCTCGATAAAGTCCGCATAACGCGCCGCCACACTCGACCAGTTGCACTCGCGCTCAACCCACTCTCTAGCCCGCCCGCCAAGCTGCGCGCGCAAGTCCTGCCGGTTCACGAGCAACTGCAAGTATTCGAACAGGTGATCTTCTTCGGTCGAGTCGATGGGCGCCTTCAAACAGATTTCATCGGGGTATTCGCAGAAGGAACCCACCTCGGAAACGATCACCGCCCGGCCGAGCCCGAGCGCGCGCATCAGCGTGCCGGAATTCTCACCGACTGTCGGATACCGCAGATTCAATACAACGTCGCACGCCGCGATATATCCGGTGAAATCCTCGATCGGGGTGAACCCCAGAACGCGCACGTGCTCATGCAGTCCGAGCGAGGACAGCAGCGCCTCCAAATGCAGTTCCGGATGCGGCTCGCCCACTAGGATCATACGTGCATCGGGGCAGACGCGCGTCAGCCGTCGAAAGGCCCGCAGCGACTGCGCAATGCGCTTATACGGCTTGAGAAAACCGAAAATGCCGATGAGCGGTGCGCCGGGCGCAAGGCCCAACCGGCTGCGGTATAGCAGACCGTCCGCGTGCGGAATCCAGGCACCA
>JAICMB010000665.1 GCA_025929455.1 Bryobacteraceae bacterium
GTTCCGATTCATGGAGTCGGAGCCGGTGAAACACGGGCGGCGTCATTGTTCGTCGCCGTACTCGGCGCCAGCACCTACACCTTTGCCCGGGCCGCGCTGGGTCAGCATCTGGCCAACTGGATCGAATGCCATATCGAGGCCTTCGAATATTTCCAGGGCGTCCCGAAGCTCATCGTTCCGGATAACCCGCGGACCGGGGTTGACCGGGCGTGCCGTTATGAGCCGGATCTCAATCGCACATATCACGAGATGTCGGCGCATTACGGCGCTGCGATTATGCCGGCGCGGCCGTACAAACCGAGAGACAAGGCCAAAGTGGAAAACGCCGTTCTCATCGCTGAACGATGGGTACTGGCGGCGCTCCGCCATCACAAGTTCTTCTCGCTGGCCGAACTGAATGACGCCATCGCCACCCTGCTCAAGCGGCTGAATCACCGTCCGTTCCGCAAGCGTGAGGGCACGCGCGCATCCCTGTTTGAAATCCTCGATCGGCCTGCCCTGCAGGCTTTGCCGGCCTCGCGTTACGTCATGGCGGAGTGGAGAACGGTGCGCGCCTCGATCGATTATCACGTCGAGATCGATCGTCATTATTACAGCGTTCCCTATCAGCTGGCCGGCCAGCAACTGGAGGCGCGCTTCACGGCGGCAACGGTCGAGATCTTTCATGCCGGCAAGCGCGTGGCCTCGCATGCGCGCAGCTCTTCCCCCTACCGTCACACGACCGTGAAGGAGCACATGCCGAAGAGCCATCAGGCGCATCTCGAATGGACGCCATCGCGGCTGATCCACTGGGCCGAAACAGTCGGCGAGGCAACGGCGATGGTCGTTCGCACGGTACTGGAGAAAAAGCCGCATCCGGAGATGGGTTACCGGGCCTGCATGGGCATCATGAGTCTGGGCCGGGCCTACTCGCATGCGCGGCTGGAGGCGGCCAGCCGGCGCGCTCTCGAACTCGGCGCCTGTTCGTACCAGAGCCTCAAGTCGATTCTGAAACGTTCCCTCGACCGCCAGACCAGTCTGCCGATGGAACCGGAGCGAACCGGCCCGCGGCATGAAAACGTTCGCGGCGCTCATTATTACGATCCGCCTACCACGCTGCTGCAGTAATCCATCCCAAACAAAGGACTCGACATGCTGAACCAGCCCACCATAGAGAAACTGAACGCGATGAAACTGCACGGAATGGCTGAAGCGTTCCGGGCGCAACTGGAAAGCCCGGGCGCCAGCCAGCTCGGATTCGAGGAGCGCTTTGCGCTGCTCGTGGATCAGCAGTGGCTGTGGAAGGAGAACCGCGCGTTGACGCGACGCCTGCAAAGCGCGCATTTAAAGGAGCGCGGCGTCATCGAAGACATCGATTATCAGCATCCGCGCGGGCTCGATCGCAAGCTGATGCGCACGCTGGCGACGAGCGAATGGATAAGGCAGAAACAGAATCTGCTGCTGATCGGCCCCACGGGCATCGGCAAAAGCTGGCTTTCCTGCGCACTGGCGCACAAAGCCTGCCGCGATGGCTTCTCGGTGCTTCATCAAAGGACCAGCGAACTGTTTCGCGATCTCGCCGTCGCTCATGTGGACGGCAGCATCGGACGGCTGCTGCTGAAGCTCTCGCGCATTGACGTGCTCCTGCTGGATGACTTCGCCATGGCGCCGCTCAAAGACAGCGAGCGGCGCGACTTTCTCGAGATCTGCGATGACCGGTATCAGCGTCGCTCAATGATTCTGACCTCCCAGATGCCCATCGCGCACTGGCATGAACAGATCGGCGACCCTACCATCGCCGACAGCATCCTCGATCGTCTCGTCCACAACGCCTACCGGATCGAACTCGCCGGCGAATCGATGCGGAAGAAACGCGGGCGCAAACCCGACGACAAGGATGCGGAGTGAAAATCCGGCACCGCAGAGAAAAACCACGCGCCGCGCCGCGGGCGCGGAGAAAACCGGGTCACGACCGTCTCACCGTATTCATCAGAAGCGATGCTTCGGGCAGGACCATCTCGTTATCAAACCAATATCTATGAAAAGAAGAATGCGCGGCTTACGTGGCCTCGGCCACCTGTCCGGTAAAACGACGCCAGTCGTCGTTCGCGTTGATGCGAGCCATCATCTTCGCCCGCCCATCTGCGCGCCGCGGGCCGGCGGCGCTGAAAATCCGCCCGGTGATTGACTGATGTGAATAAGCTGCGGCATCATTGCAGGTGCCAGCGTCGCCACGTTCCGACATTATTCACATCGCGTCGGAATCGCCCATTCACATCGCCGGAATACGCACTTCTTCATCTCGAAAGCTCCTTTCCCATTTTTCGGAGCTTTCCAAATTGTGAGTGGAGGAGTTATCAGGTCAGAAGGTCGAATCCTCTAATCCCGCCTGGATTAGTTTCGCGGGGCAGGTCAGAGCGAAGGAGTGCACGACGACTAATCGTGCCCGATAACCTTACAAATTCCGACACTCTTGAATCACGCGACTCCCCCCAAAGTGCAAAGCCGGGAATGCTTACAGGAACGTCA
>JAICMB010000086.1 GCA_025929455.1 Bryobacteraceae bacterium
ACCGACCTGGTCCTCGACGCAAACGGCTACTTCGCCCCGCCTACCGGATCGGAACTGCTGTTCTATCCCGTCGCGCCGTGCCGCGTTGTCGACACGCGGCAGAACTCCGGCAAAACCGGGCCGTTCGGCGCACCGGCGCTAGGCGCTTCTTCAACGCGCAATTTCCCGCTCACTGCCGGCTCTTGCAACATACCCAGCACGGCGCAAGCTTACGCGGTCAATTTCACGGTCGTCCCGCAGGGTCCTCTGGGATATCTCACGGCCTGGCCGGCGGGACAGAACAAGCCGCTTGCGTCGATCTTGAATTCCCCGAATGGCTCCGTGATCGCGAACGCCGCTATCGTGCCCGCAGGCACTGGTGGAAACATCAGTGTATTCGTGACCAACACGACCGACCTCGTTATTGATATCAGCGGATACTTCGCAACTGCATCCAGTTCCGGGCTGCATTTTTATCCGCTGCCCCCCTGCCGCGTTGCCGACACTCGCCAGGGTACCGGCAAGACCGGCGCATTTGGTCCGCCGAGCATCGGCGGCGGGCAACAACGCGACTTCCCGATATCGGCGAGCGCCTGCGGGGCGCCTAGTTCCGCGCAGGCGTACTCGCTCAACGTTACAGCCGTCCCACAGGGCTTCCTCGGATACATAAGCGTCTGGAAAGCCGGCCAACCATGGCCGACTATCTCGACGTTGAACTCATACGACGGCTCCGTTATCGCAAACGCGGCCATCGTCCCCGCTGGCACGAATGGAGCGGTGTCTGTGTTGGCATCGAATCCGACCGATGTTGTCATCGACATCAACGGATACTTCGCGCCGTAATTCGCTACGAGCTATGGCTTACTCAGACGGCGGCAGGTCTCAAGACTTGCTGCCGTTTGCTTTAGTCACATAGCGTCCTGCCATTCTTACAACTTGAATCGCCGCCAACCCTTATTACGGTACTTGCGTCCAATCCAACCGACGTCATTATCGATATCTACGGGTACCTTGCCCATGAGTCGCGGTTGCTGCGATCTTACCGGTGCGGCGCATTGTACGAGCGCTCGACCATGTCATGCACATCCGTAGACACGCCATGATCGCGCCATAGCCAGCGCATCATGTCGGGAAATACCGTCCGCAGCATCGCTTGGCCGTGCCGCTGCATGCCCCAGATGTAGTTCACGTCGTAGCCTTTCGCCGTAAGCGCTTCTTGCATGCGGACGTTCTGATAAAACCAGTCACGCGCCTGATTGTAAGTTCCGTCGCGGCGCTCACCGCGGTTGTCATTGCGGCCGTCGGCGAGAAACACGCGCAACGGCTTCTTATCGCTCTTGCGAATGATATCCGGATACGCGTTGCCGCCGCGCAGATCGGTGAAGCTGCCCACGTTACTCAGCACTTTGCGGAACACGTCCGGGCGCTGCCATGCGACCGTGAATGCCGCAATCGCGCCGGAACTCGATCCGCCGATACCGTGGCGCTCCGGGTCTTTTGAAATGTTGTACTGCTTGTACAGCACCGGCAGCAACTCGTCCACGATCACGCGCGCGTACTTGTCGTCGAGCGTGTTGTACTCGGTCGGGCGATTCGTGTCGCGATCGCCCCAGTTGCGGAGGTTGGGCTCGGGCTGGTCGGGCCGGCGGCCGGGGTTAATGAATACACCGATCATGACGGGAAGCTCGCGACGGTAAATCAGGTTGTCCATCACAACCTGCGCGTGTACGTCGCCCTCGGGATCTTTGAATGCCTGGCCATCTTGATAAATCATGAGACTGGCGGGCATCGCCGGATCATATTGCGCGGGCACATAAACCCAGTAAGTGTGCTGCGTGCCGGGATAAGCCTGGCTCGGCAGCGTGAACGGTCCTTTGATCTCGCCCTGCGGCACGCCCTCTTGCACCACGGAGTCGGGCGAGAGCTTGTAATACGCGTTGTAATCGGGACCCGCGGCTGGTGTTTGCGCGAACGCAGACGTGAGCAGCAGCGCAAGGCAGGGGACAAGAGCACCTTTCATATACGCCTGAAAATACCACACGCGCGTGAGTCCGCACTGAGTTCAGATCGATCGCCGGAGTCCCGCTATTTCTACTCGCTCGCAGCAGCCGCACCCGCGCCGGCGCGCACCTTCCTCGCACTTTCAGCACCGCACACCGGCAGGCCCGGATCCGTCAGCAGGCCGATCTGCTTCAGTACCGAAGCCTGGTCCCAGTAGATGTGCTCATGCGCGAGCTTGCCGTCGCGAAAGCGCACGATCGCTACCAGCGCCACTTCGACATGACGGCCCGTCGGCGCAACGCCGGGTAGCATCCACGGCATCTCCTGCGAGTGCGTGAACGAAAAGATCATTTCATCGACAAGCTGGTCCTCGCCGACGGTTCGGGAAACGGGCGTAAGCGTCGTATCGGGTGGCATGCTCGGAATGAAGTCGCGCGAGTAAAACGTCCGCAGCGCGTTCTTTCCCACACCGCCCGTCAGCACCGGGACGTGATTGACGTAGGCGCCTTCCACCATCGTCGCGAGGGTCGCGTCCGTGTCGTGCGTCGAAAATTCACGACGCGTGTGTTCGTCCCATAATGCGGCTAGATCCGATTGTGGCATGCGGTAATTCTAGCCCTTTCGACTGCGTTACGCCGTCTGAATCCGCGCGGTCGCCTCCAGCCCGCGCTCGGCAATCTCCATCTCACGCATGCGGAACTTTTTTGCCGGTCACAGTCATGGGAAACTCGCTCACGATACGAACGTGCTGCGGAACCTTGAGGTGCGCGATCTTGCCGCGCCGCCAATCGAAGCATTTCGTCACCGGCAGCAAGCGGAATCCGGTTTCAGCGGCGCCCACGCCGCGATTGTTTCGCGTAAGTTCTCGTCCGGAAGACCGAAGACCCGCACGTCCGCAATGGCCGGGGGTGTGTGTACAGGAACTCCTCCACCTCTCGCGGATATACGTTCTCGCCGACGCGAATAGTCATGTCCGTCTGGGCAATGTCCCGGCCGACCGGCCAAATCTACGGCGCGCACGAATAGCTCAACATCCTGCCAACGTAGGCGGTCAAATTGCCAGCACCACGCACACAGGGCGGCGCTATTTCTGCTTAGGGTGCTGCCGGTTCGATTGCAAATGATCGGAGCCGTTATCGATAATGACCTCCGGGTCGCTCACTACGCGGCGGCCCCCCGGCAGAACCGCGGTCAACACGTACTCGTAGCAATCGCGCGCGTGGACGTCATTCGAGCAAGCCTGGCCGCCGGTAGCATTTCTGGCCACCGTGCACGAAACCGTCGTAGCGCCGTTCTGCTTTATTTCGCAGGGGTCCGATTGCGGAAAGTTCACCATCAGGTGCGCACATCCGGGGCAGGTCCATTGGATCGTGTCGCGGCTGAACTGGGTCACTTCGATGAATCCGCCACTACCATGAGCGGTGTTCTGCGAGTAAACGACGGCGAAGTGGTCGCCCATTTGGTTGGCATTCTGCCGCACCACTCGCACCGTAACGGTGCGTGTCGCTCCTTGTACTATCAGACTGCCCGCCGCGAACAACAGTACAGTATATGCGCGCTTCATTTTTACCTCCCCGGTGTTTTCGCCGTTTTGAAAAGATACCCCAAATCGGGGTCGCGCTCCAAGGCCCGCTGTGAATACCCGCACTGTATGGCCGCCCGCATTTCGCGGACAGCACTCACCTGCATCTGCGCGCGCTCGTACATCACAGCCGCGCGATAATGAACGTCCGCGCTCTTCGGTGCTAGCGCCAGCGCCCGTTCCATTTGCCGTCTGGCTTCGCGAACCCGCCCGGCCTTGCCCGTTGCCAGTGCGAGGCGGCTCAGATTTTCCGCATCGTCGGCGTCGCGCGCTACCAGCGGTTCCACGCTGGCGGCCGCGTGTTCATAAGCAGACGTGGCTTTCTCCCGCAGTCCCGGCGCGTGCCAGTACGCATCGCCGAGGTTGGACCACAGCGCGTACGCTCGCAGTGGATTCTCCGGAACTGTGCGCGCCGCCGCCCGCTCCAACACCTGCGCTGCGTCCGCAAAGCGGTGCTCGTATAAGTACAGCGCGCCCAAATTGGTGTACGCGGACGTCGACGGCTGCAATGTAAGGGACCGTCGCAGTTCTGTTTCCGCATCTGCGTCGCGGCCACCCAGCTGAATATAGACGGCGCCCAGGTTACGGTGCTCCACCGCATTATCCGGCGCCATGTTGACAAGGTCGCGGAACGCAGCGGCTGCCTCGACGAGGCGTCCGTGGCGGCTATAAAAGACGGCCAGCATGGACCGCGAATACCAGTCGTGCGGCCGCAGCGCGATCGCATCGCGGTATTGCTGCTCGGCTGCGCCCAGATCGCCGGCCGCTTCGTAACACGACGCCAAGCCGCGGTGTGCCTCGACATTCGCCGGATCGAGATTCAATGCGCGTCCGAACTGCTCGCGTGCGCCGGAATTATCATGCGAAACGCGTGCGACCTCTCCGCTCTCGGCCAGCGCCGCCGCTGAATCCGGTGCATCGGCCAGTGCCGTATTCGCAGACGAGCGCGCCAGTTCCAGCCAGCGCGCATCCGCCGTGTCGGCGAAGCGCTTGCGGTAGGCGCGCGCGAGCGTCACGCGCGCCTGCGCAAACGTCGGGTCCATTGCTACGGCGCTTTCCAGCGCTACCACGGCTCTAGCCGGGTTGCCCGCGACGTCCATGCGTTGCAGGTATCCCGAACCGCGCAGGAACGCCTCGTTCGCCGCCGCATTAGCACTGGAATGCTGGGCGGCCTTACGCCGCTCTTCCGGCGTAATCTCGACCGCCAGCATTTGCGCGATAGCTTCGGCGAGCTTCTGTTGCACCTTGGCAAGCTCGGCGGTACGCACATCGATAGTTCGCGAACGGAGCTGCAACAGCCGCCGCGCGTCCACCAGGTTGACGTGCACGACAACGCGGTCGCCCGTGTGTTGTACATCGCCGGTGATCGCCAGCGTGGCCCCGAACGCGCGCTGCGCGTCCGCCGCGCTCCGTACCTGCTGCCGCCGTACCTCCGTTGCCGGCGTGATCAGCAGTACATCGCGCAAGCTCTCGATCTGGCTCAGCGTGCTGGTAGACGTCTCCAGCAGACCGTCCGCAAACGCCTGCGTAGCCGCGTCGTGCCCCGCGTTTTCAAAGGGGACGACGGCCAGCCGCCGCTCGACCGGTATAGCCAGGCGCACGTCGCGCACGCCCCAGATCAAGGCCGCCAGGGCCATGGCGAGCGCGCTTGCAATGGCAAGCAATCGCAGACGCCAATGCCGCCGCGCACCCAACTCCACGGTCACCGTCGGGAGCCGGTCCTCCGTGGCCGGCCCCTCCATCGCGAGCGTTTCCAGAGCCGCGATCATTGCTTCCATATTCGGGAAGCGATCCTCCGGACGCTTCTCGAGCGCGTGCTTTATGACGCGTTCCAGCCGCTCCGGAATGAGCGGACGCAGTTCGTGCAGCGCGGGTGGGTCGGCTTCCAAGACCTGCCGGACTGTCGCGGCCGCGTTGCCCCCATCGAACGCCGGCGTCCCCGCCACCATTTCATACATGACCGCGCCCAGGGCGAAGATATCGCTACGCGCGTCCACGTGATCACCGGCGGCCTGTTCCGGCGACATGTACTGAATCGTTCCGACCGTTTTCCCGTCACCCGTCAACTCCGCCCCGCCGCGCAGCTTCGACACGCCGAAATCGATAACTTTCGCTTCGCCATCGGCCGTAAACAAAATGTTTGCCGGCTTCAGATCCCGATGCACTACGCCATGCCGGTGAGCATGAGCCAGTGCCCGGGCCAGCGACAGCGAGTGCCGCACGATCTCCGAGGTCTCCAGGTACACCCCGGCCTCGCGCGCCTCATCGAGCTTTTCGCGTAAGCTGCCGCCAGGCAGAAACTCGAATACGAGGAACGGTTCGCCGTTCGTCTCACCGATATGATGGAGAACAGCTATGTTCGGGTGGTTCAGCTTCGAAACCGCGTGCGCTTCCTGCAGGAACCGCCGGTAAGCGGAATCCCGCACAACGCCGGGTGCTAGCGTCTTCACGGCCACGTGGCGCTCGAGGGCGGCGTCCCAGGCTTTGTACACCACGCCCATGCCGCCCTGCCCGAGTGGCTCGAGTATCTGGTAGTTGGTAAACTTCGTCCCGGTCATACATAGGTACTGGTACAGCTCGGCGTACAGTCCTATCCCTGACAGCGCGAACGGTATATAAAAGGTGACGGGACAAGCGGCGCGAGACCCGTCCTAAATCGCCCCCCAAATTGTGCGTGCCCGCATGGAGGAGCCAGAAAAGATGGGAAAAACCGCCGAAGCGGTCGAAGCCATTCGCTCGGGAGACATCGCTTGCTTGAGCCGCCTTCTTCATCAAAGGCCTTCATCAGGAGTGTCGGCTCCTCGATGTCGCCAACAAACGCCTCCCGGCCATGCTGTACCAGCGCGTAGCGCCGTAAACAATGCCTGCTTGGCCTTCTGCATATTGCGGGCGGCCTGCACATCGCTCTCCGCGCCGGCCCTCTGGTCCAGCACCGTCCGCGACACGTCTGGCCGCAAATGCCGCGCCAAGTCCGGCAACTGTCGCAAGATCTCCCAGGGCGTGGCATACCAGCGGTACAGGCGGCGCTGTTTTCCTTTGGCATCCGTCCGAGTCTCCGGTTGTTTCCAATACTCCTGATCGCATAGCGTATTCGTGATCCAGGCATAGATTTCGTCCCGTTGCGTAGCCTCAAACTCGATGTCCTCACTGGCCTCTAAAAACGCCTGGATCTGCTCCAGGCTCAGCCGTTCTCCATTTCGCACGCTGATTTTCAACGCCCAGCATGCGGCTCTTCGCGCCGTTCAGGCTCATTCTGTGTTAGAAACGAACTCCTCGCTCAGGCTCATTCTGCATTAGACAAGACTTCCTCTTGCCTGCCTAGGAGAGCAGTGATATACTCCTAGGCAGACTAGGAGCACAATCGCAATGGCGAAATCTGCCGAGCTACTTCCAGGCACGCTTGACATGCTGATTCTTAAGGCCGTATCTCTAAATCCACTACATGGATACGGTGTGTTGTTGCGCATCAAGCAAATCTCGCGTGAGGCTCTCGACATCCCACAAGGGTCTCTATACCCGGCTTTATACCGTTTGGAGCGCCAGCGCCTCATCGCGGCTGACTGGGGCCAAAGCGAGAACAACCGGCGCGCGAAATATTACAGTCTAACCGCCGCTGGACGCCGTCGTCTTCGCGACGAGACCGCTGGCTGGAACCGTCTGGTTTCCGCCATCTCCGCCGCCCTAAACACGACCTCAGGGGAGGTATGAAATGTTTGGGCGCCTGTATTCCGTCTTTCGTGTTGTCAAATCGCGCCGTGACTTTGATGGTGGCATGGCCGATGAATTACGCTTCCATGTCGAGCAATATGCGGGCGACCTCATCCGCTCGGGCGTATCCCCGGACGAGGCGTACCGCCGGGCTCGGATAGAATTTGGAGGCCTTAACAGCGTGAAAGAGGCGTGCCGCGAGGCACGTGGGCTTCATCTCTTCGATGAAATTGAGCGAGATCTGCGCTATGCCGTGCGATTGCTGCGCAAAGCACCAGCATTTGCGATTACCGCTGTTTTGACCATCGCACTCTGCCTCGGTGCAAATCTCACCATTTTCGCGGTGGTCGACGCGATTTTGGTTCGCCCGTTGCCATTCCCCGAAGCCGATCGACTTGTAACGATCTTCAACACGTATCCGAAAGCAGGCGTCGAACGCGATGGTTCTTCAATAACCAACTACTACGAGCGTCGGGGCGCCATCCCCGCGTTCAGCGCGCTATCCATTTATCGTTACGGCACGGCAATAGTCGGAGGGCCTGGTTCAACAGTGCGCGACCAGATTATGCGGGTTTCTCCAGAGTTCTTCACTACCGTTGCGATTGGTCCTGCAATGGGACGCGTATTCACGGATCCCGAGATGACCGGCCGAACCGATAATGTCGTCATCCTCAGTGATAGTTATTGGCGGCAACATTTCAACACCGATCCGCATGTAATTGGGCGGACGGTTTGGGTGGATAGCATTCCGAGAACTGTGATCGGTGTCCTGCCGCACGGTTTTCGTTTTCTCTCTTCCAGATCGCAGCTATATCTGCCGCTTTCGTCAAGCCTCGAACAGCGGCTACCGCGCCAGCGGCACTCGGGCGGAAACGTGATCCAGATCATTGCGCGGCTTAAGCCGGGCGCAACTCTCGCACAGGCGCAATCGCAAATAGACGCACAAAATACGGCACTCGAAAGAGACGATCCGCAGGCCAAAATGATGGCTGATGCGGGGTTCCGTTCTGTTGTGGTAGCGCTGCACGCCGATCACGTGGCGGCGATCCGTCCCATCCTGCTGTTGCTGCAAGCAGGCGTGTTCACGCTTCTGCTGATCGGCATAGTCAACCTCGTCAACTTGCTTCTTGTCCGCGCAAGCAGCCGATTGAAAGAGGTAGCCGTACGGCAGGCGCTTGGCGCGAGCGCAAGCCGCGTCACTGCTGAAGCACTCGTAGAAACCGTCCTGTTGGCGTTTCTCGGAGGGTTGCTGTCGCTGCCAGTAGCGGCGTTAGGAATTCGGCTGATCACTGTTCTGGGCGCAGATAGGTTACCGCTCGGCGACTATATTAGCTTCGATGCGCAACTGGCGGTGCTTGGTGTGGCAGCGGCCATCGCGCTGGGCATCATTCTCGCGATGCCAATCGCTTGGTTCAATCTTCGGCCGCAACTTGGTGAGGCTCTTCAAACTGAATCCCGCGCTGGAACGGTGAGCGGGGCCGCACAGGCTCTACGTCATTCCTTCATCGTTGCCCAGATTGCCTTGGGATTTGTTCTTTTGACCGGCGCAGGTCTGCTGGGCCTGAGTCTGAAGCGTGCCATGGAAGTCTCTCCCGGATTCCAGCCCGATCACACAATCGCGGGTCAGATTTCGTTGGTTGGAAGCCGGTATCCTTCCCCCGCGGCTGGTGTTGTGTTCGCCGATAGATTGCTGGGCCAGATTCGCGAACACCCAGGAGTTTCAGCCGTTGGTTTTGCCACCAATATTCCTTTCAGCGGTAAGAGCGGCAAGAGCGCCGCCGTTGCTGAGGGCCATGTCCTTCGCCCTGGCGAATCGCCCCGAGGCTATTACTCTTATGGTGTTTCCGGCGATTACTTCCAAGCGCTGGGATACTCGCTGCGCGCAGGACGATTTCTTACGTCCGAAGATTCACACCGGAAAGCGAGAACGTGTGTCGTAGACGAGGTCTTTGCCCGTTACAACTGGCCAAACGCAAATCCATTAGGGCAGCGCCTCTTCCAGGGTTCTGAACCCGGCAGTGCATCGGAAGCCTTCACTGTGGTTGGTGTAGTTGGCAGCGTCAAGCAGGCCGGCCTCACCGATGATACAGCGCAAGGCGCTGTCTATTATCCCTACATCTATCGCCCAGACGCCAATATTTTCGTCGTTGTGCGCGGAAGCGTCATGCCGGAGGCCCTGAAAGCGGTAGTCCAAAATGTAGTCCGGCAAATTGATCCTGATCTAGCCGTCAATGAAATGCAATCCATGAACGATCGGATTTCCGCAAGCTTGATCGACCGCCGCTCGCCGGCGTTGCTCAGCGGTATGTTCTCAGCAATAGCTCTGGTTCTTATCGTGTTGGGAACGTACGGCGTGTTGAGTTACGCGGTTGCTCA
>JAICMB010000142.1 GCA_025929455.1 Bryobacteraceae bacterium
CCGAACAACGGAATGGAAAATCGCTCCGCAAGCTGTATCGCGCCACGCCGCTGGGCCGCAAGGCGCTGATGGCATCGAAGAGCAAAGTCCGGGAACTGTTCCATGAACTCATCGAAGGCGATTGAAGCAGTAGGGCAGGCAGTCTTCGCTGCCTGCCTGCTCGCGGCCTCCGCTCTACAGGCGCAGCCTCCACTCACCCTCTCCCAAGCCGTCGAGCGCTCGCTGAAGAATTACCCTTCCATCCGCGTTTCCCAGGAGCAGATCAATGCCGCCGCCGCGGCGATCGACCTCGCACGCACCGCCTACCTGCCGCGCGTGGATGCACTCGCACAGGTGAACCGCGCCACGCGCAACAACGTCTTCGGCTTGCTGCTGCCGCAAAGCGTAATTCCGTCCATGTCGGGTCCCGTGATCGGCTCGAACAATTTCGGAACGGTATGGGGCAGCGCCGCGGGCGTGCTGGTCAGTTGGGAGCCGTTCGACTTCGGACTGCGCGGGGCAAATGTGGCCGCGGCAAACGCCGCGCGCGCGCAGTCGCAGGCCATTCTGAAACGGACGCAATTCGAAGTCGCGGCGGCGGCGGCCGATGCCTATTTGACTCTCGTCGCCGCCGGAGAGACCGTCCGCGCCGCGCAGGCGGGGGTCGATCGCAACGATGTTGTGCTCCGCACGATTACCGCGCAAGTGAACGCGCAACTGCGGCCGGGCGCCGACCAATCGCGCGCCGCGGCGGAGCTTGCGGCCGCACGCACGCAACTTATCCAGGCGCAGCAAGCCGTCGAGATCGCCCGCGCGACGCTTTCGCAATTCGTCGGCGGCGCACCATCCGAACTTGCCGCTTCAACGGGCAACTTGTCGCAGTTGCCGCCCGAGCAGCCGCCCGCCGCGCTTAACCCCGCCGCCAATCCCGCGGTAATTGCGCAGAACGCCGCGGCAGAACAGGCGCGCGCACAGTTGCACGCGCTGGAGCGGTCGTATTTTCCACGCTTCTACTTACAGGGCTCGGCATACGCGCGCGGCACCGGCGCGGAAGTCAACGGCGCGCGGCTGGGCGGCCTGAACGGTCTCGCGCCGAATTTTCAAAACTACGCCGTCGGGTTCACAGTGGATTTCCCGGTTTTCGATCTGCCCGCCTTGCGGGCGCGCGAGGCGGAACAAAGTGCGGCGATCCGATCCGAGCAGGCACGCTCGGAGCAGATCGCGGTGGATCTGCGCGCGCAATGGAATCGCGCGGTCGCGACGCTTGCGGGCGCGCGGCGTGTTGCGGCAAACACGCCCGTGCAGGTTTCCGCCGCGCGCGCCGCCGCACAACAGGCCACCGCGCGCTATCAGTCCGGGTTAGGAAATATCGATGAAGTAGCCGAAGCTCAGCGTCTGCTGACGCAATCCGAGATCGACGACGTGCTCGCGCGCCTCACTGTCTGGCGCGGTTTGCTCGCTGTCGCGACGGCCGGCGGAGACTTGCAGCCGTTTATCGCCGAGGTAAGCCGGTGAGCTTCGAAAAGGAAGTACGATGCGTTTTGTTTTAGCGGCGCTGTCGCGGCCGTTAACGGTGGTTACCGCGCTGGTCGCGATTGCTTTATGCGCGGTGCTCGCGCTGCGACGCATGCCGGTGGATATTTTTCCGCAGGTCGGCGATCCGGCGATTTACGTCGCGCAGCCCTACAGCGGCATGGATCCCGCGCAGATGGAAGGATACATGACGTATTACTACGAGTATCACTTCCTCTATATAACGGGCATCGATCACGTCGAAAGCAAAAGCATTCAGGGCGCGACGCTCATGAAGCTGGTGTTTCACGAGGGCACCGACATGAGTCAGGCCATGGCCGAAACCATCAGTTACGTCAATCGCGCGCGCGCATTCATGCCGCCGGGCACCGTGCCCCCGTTCGTCACGCGTTTCGATGCGGGCAGCGTTGCGGTAGGACAGTTGGTGTTCAGCAGCACTACACGTACCCAAGGTGAGTTGCAGGACTTCGCGTTGAACCGCGTGCGCCCAATGTTTGCAACGCTGCCGGGCGTGTCCGCTCCTCCGCCGTTCGGCGGCAGCCAGCGAACAATCGTCATCACACTCGACCCCGACAAGCTGCAGCAGTACCGCATCTCTCCGGATGAAGCGATCGCCGCCGTCAGCAAAGCGAGTCTCGTGATGCCATCGGGCAATATGTGGACAGGCGATAAGGAACGCATCGCGCGCACGAACGCTGCACTCGGCGCAAATTTATCGGAGCTGCTCAGCACGCCAATACGCCCGGTTTCGGGGACGACCGTCTATCTGCGCGACATCGGAACTATCGAGAACGGGACCGACATTATTACGGCGTATGCGCACGTGAACGGCCGGCGCACCGTGTATATTCCGGTCACCAAGCGCGCCGATGCTTCTACGCTGGCGGTGATCAACGCCGTGAAAGCGGCGCTGCCGGATTTTCGCCGCGTGATCCCCGACGATGTGCAAGTTCAACTCGAATTTGACCAGTCACCGTTTGTCCGGAATTCTATTCGCGGCCTGGAGATCGAGGGCTTGCTCGGCGCGGTCCTCACCGGCCTCATGGTGTTGATCTTCCTGCGCGACTGGCGCAGCGCGCTGATCGTCGTCATGAATATCCCATTCGCGCTGCTCAGCGCGGTGGTGCTGCTGTGGGCGACGGGACAGAGCATCAATATGATGACGCTCGGCGGCCTGGCGCTCGCGGTCGGCGTTCTGGTGGACGAGGCGACGGTCGAGATCGAGAACATACATACGCGCATGCTTCCGGGTGTACCGCGCGCACGCGCCGTGCTCGAAGCCTGCAACCGCACCGCCATGGCGCGCCTGCTTTCGATGTTCTGTATTCTCGCGGTGTTCGTACCTTCGTTTTTCATGGTGGGCGCGGCGCGGCAGCTCTTCATGCCGCTGTCGCTGGCGGTAGCGTTCTCGATGATCGCGTCCTACCTGCTGTCGAGCAGTCTGGTTCCGGTGTTTGCAACCTGGCTCATGAAAGAGAGCCACCGCGGCGAGGAGCGCGAAGGATTCTTTGGGCGCGTACGCGGATTGTATGACCGCTACCTCACCGGCGCGCTGCGCTTCCGCGGGCCTGTAGCCGCGATCTACGTTGTCGCGTCGATCGGGCTCGTATGGCTGCTGCTGCCGCGCATGGGAACGGAGCTGTTTCCGGAATCGAACGCGAACGTGATGCGCATCCGTCTGCGCGCGCCTACGGGAACGCGCACCGAGGAAACGGAACGTGTTGTCTTGCGCGCGCTCGACGTGATCAATCGCACGGCGGGACCCGGGAATGTGCAAATCACCAGCGATTTCGTCGGGTTGATCCCGTCCAGCTATCCGGTAGACCTGATCCATTTGTTCACCAGCGGTCCCGACGAAGCGCTCATTCAAGTGGCATTGAAACCCGGCGCGGGCGGCGAAGCCCTGCGCGAAAAACTGCGGGCCAGTCTGCGCCAGCAACTGCCGGGAGCGCAGGTGTCGTTCGAAGCCGGCGACATTGTGTCGCAGGTAATGAGCTTCGGCTCGCCGACGCCGATCGACGTCGCGGTCCAAGGCATCAGCCTGCCCGACGACTACGCATATGCGCAAAAGGTGCGGTCGCACATGGCGGGCTTGCCGTTCCTGCGGGACCTGCAGGTTGCGCAGCCGTCCGATTTCCCAACGCTCGACATCGACATCGATCGCGACCGTGCCGGACAGTTCGGCCTGACCATGGCGGATGTCGCGCGGTCCGTAGTGCCCGCGACTTCTTCGTCGCGGTTCATCCAGCCGAACTACTGGCGCGACCCCAAATCCGGCAACGCTTTTCAGATTCAAGTAGAGCTGCCGCAGAATCGGATGCAGAGCATCGCGGATGTGGGCAGCATCCCGGTGATGCGCGACGACCGTACGGAAACGCGGCTGGCCGACGTGGCCGCGTTCAAGACGGGCGTGATGCCGGAGTTAATCGAGCGCTACAACGGTCAGCACGTGGTGAGCCTTACCGCGAACCTGCACGATATAACGCTCGGCGAGGCGGCGCAGAAGCTCAACAGTGTTCTGCGCGAGGTGGGCACGCCGCCCAAAGGCGTAACCGTTCACGTTCGCGGCGAAATTCCCGCACTGGAGCAGACTCTCTCCGGCTTGCGCATCGGCCTGCTGCTCGCTGTGCTGGTCATCTTTCTCCTGCTCACGGCGAATTTTCAATCCGCGCGGCTGGCGCTGTCGATCGTGCTGACCATTCCGGCGGTGCTGTGCGGCGTGCTGCTGATGCTGATCGCGACTGGCACCACGCTGAACATACAGTCGTTCATGGGCGCCATTATGGCCATCGGCATCGCGGTGGCGAATTCAATTTTATTGGTCACATTCGCCGAGCGCGCGCGGCACGAAGGACGCGGCAGCATCGATGCGGCACGCGAGGGCGCGACCGGACGTCTGCGAGCCGTTCTTATGACCGCAGCGGCTATGATCTTCGGCATGTTGCCGATGGCCATCGGCTTCGGCGAGCGCGGGTCGCAAGCGGCACCGCTTGGCCGTGCGGTTATCGGCGGTCTGATTTTGTCCACATTCACCACGCTCACGGTGTTGCCCTCGATCTACGCGATCGTGCAGCGCAGAGCGTCCCGTACTTCTCCATCGCTCAACCCGATGGATCCTGAGAGCCGATTCTATGCAGCACAGCAGTAAATCATTATCCGTCGTGATTGCGGCGATGTTGACGTTTGCCGGCGCGTTCGCGGCGGACCTGGCCACCGTGGTCGCGAAGCCGTTTTCGCGCGATGTCGAATTGCCCGGCGAGTTGCAGCCATTCGAGAGCGTGGAGATACACGCCAAAATACGCGGCTACGTCGAGCGCGTGTTGGTCGACCGCGGCAGCATCGTGAAGCAAGGGCAATTGCTCGTCGAACTCAGTGCGCCCGAAATGAAGGCGCAGATCGCGGAGGCGCAGTCGAAGGTGCAGGCCGCCGAAGCCGGGCGGCTGCAAGCGCAAGCGCAATTGACCGCGACCAAAGCGACTTTCGAGCGCTTGAAGAAAGCTTCGGAAACTCCAGGCGCGATCGCCGGTAACGAGTTGATCCAGGCGGAGCAGCAGGTGCAGGCCGCACAGGCGCTGGTCGAATCGCGCCAGCAGGCGAGCCAGGCCGCGCAAGCCGCCGCGCGCGCAGAGAAGGACCTGCAGGGGTACTTGCGGATCACGGCGCCATTCGATGGGATCATTACCGACCGCCTCGTGCACCCCGGTGCCTTAGCGGGCCCGGGCTCCGATCCCGCGCTGCTCGTGATTCAACAGATCGCGCACTTGCGGTTGGTGGTCGCAGTGCCCGAAGAGAACACCGGAGCGATTGTGCGGGGCGCGCGCGTCGGGTTTCACGTCCCGGCCTATCCCGATCGCGTCTACACCGGCACGGTCGCGCGCATCTCACATAATGTGGACCGCGCCACGCGCAGCATGCCCGTCGAACTCGATGTGATCAATCGCGACCGCTCGCTCTCGCCCGGCATGTATACATCGGTGCGGTGGCCGGTGCGCCGCGCGCAGCCCGTCTTGCTGGCGCCGAAAACGAGCGTTGTGACGACCACCGAGCGGACGTTCGTGATCCGGGATGTGAACGGACGCGCGAGGTGGGTGGATGTGCGAAAGGGCGTCGCGGATGGCGATGCAGTCGTGGTTTCCGGCAACCTGCACGCGGGCGATCGCGTGGTGCGGCTTGCGAGCGACGAAATTCGCGACGGCGAGCCGCTGCGCTAACGGGCGGCGGGCGCGCTACCCGGCTTGAAAAATTCCGGGTGCTCCACTTTCACCGCAAACCGTTTGTTCAGGCCGGCGATCCATTCGTTGAACTTTGCCTGCTGCATCTCCGTGAACATCGGGCTGCGCACTTCGTCGAACGGCTCGGGCGAAACCTCCTCGACTTTAAACAGATAGAAACCGCTGGGCTCGCGCAACGGCTCGCTGATCTCGCCCGGTTTGAGCGCAAATACAGCCTTCTTCATCGCTTCCGGATAGGAGCTCGACGATTTGATCACGCCGAATTCGCCGTTCTTCGCCTTCGATTCCTTGTCATCGGAATGCTCGCTCGCGAGTTTGCCAAAGTCGCTGCCCGCCAGCGCCTGCTTACGCAGGCCTTCGATGATCTGCTTGGCTTCCGCTTCGGTGCGCGGCTTCGGAGCATCGGCTTTAGCCGCACCGCCGAACGATACCAGGATCGCCTGCACTTTCGCCTGCTTGTACTTGTCGCTGTGCTCGGCGTAGTACTTCTTCTGATCCTCGAGCGTGATCGGGATGTCCTGGCGATACTTGTTCAGCTCCGCCTGCATGAGCGTTTTCGCGCGCAGATACGTGAGCGTCTGGTTCAAGGGCGGCTGCTTGTCGAGACTGGCCTTTACGGCCTCCTCGGCCAGATAATTCATGATGAGCGCGTTGCGGAGCAGCGCGGGGTTGTTGCGCAGCATCTGCTGAAGTTCCGGCGGATACTGCTCGATAAACGCGCTCAGCTCCTTCGCGGTGAAGCTATGAGCCTCCGTAGTCACAACCACTGTGTCCGGCGCGATTTCCTTAGCCGGTTGCGGCGCGTTCATGCTCAAACCCGGAGGAAGCGACTGCGCGAAGGCGGAACCACAACATACAACAATAACGGCGGCGAACTTCATGGCAGGTTAATGTGTGAGAAAACACGAGTGTATCACGCACGTGCGGCCGTAATCCCATACACTCAGACCGAAATTTTTGCGCTTTGACGAGAGCGCACCGTCGATTTTGCTGTACAATTGAGATCAGTTTCGCGCGGCGGCCTCGTTGCTGTCGTGTTCCGGCGCGCGTGGGCGTGTCGCATTGCTTATGTATAACGCTCGTCTCCATCGCTTTGCAGTCCTGCTGGCGGCGTGCACCCTCCTCCTCGTAGTTGCGGGCGCTTTCGTCACCAGTAAACAGGCGGGCCTCTCCGTGCCCGATTGGCCGCTATCGTACGGCAAAGTGATGCCGCCCATGATTGGCGGAGTGTTCTATGAGCACGGCCATCGCATGGTGGCCACTACCGTCGGTTTCCTGACTGTCGTCCTCGCCGTCTGGTTGTGGCGCGCCGAAAAGCGCCGCTGGGTCCGCAATCTCGGCATCGCAGCCGTGGGTGCCGTCATCCTGCAAGGCGTTTTGGGTGGCCTCACGGTGCTGTTCTTATTGCCGAAGCCTATCAGCATCGGTCACGCCTGCCTTGCGCAGCTTTTCTTCTGCACCGTCGTATCGCTCGCGGTCGTCACCTCAGCATCGTGGCATCGAGAACCACACCGCGTCGTCGATTCCGGCTGGCCTTCGCTGCGCTCCATCGCCATCACGGTTCCTGTCCTGATCTTTTTCCAACTGCTGCTCGGCGCTGCGTTCCGCCACAAAGCCGCCGGCGTGGTGCCGCACATCGTCGGCGCTATGATCGTTTCCGCCGCGGTTCTCATCCTCGGAATTTTCGTGTTGGTGCAATTCCCCGAGCACGGCGCACTGCGCCGCCCCGCGCTCGCGCTGCTGTTCATTACGTTTACGCAGGTGCTGCTTGGCATCGCGGCATATATGCTGCGCGTATCTACCGCCGATCAATTCGTCGTACCGTGGCCCACCG
>JAICMB010000616.1 GCA_025929455.1 Bryobacteraceae bacterium
GCACTTCGCCTATAACCGTCGTACCGAGCAACTGGCACACCTTCATCCTGGCAAGACGTTTCCGGCGCCGGTGGACCCCGAGGTCCCGGTGATTCGGGCCACCGGTGAAGACGGCAGCATCCGCGCGCTGCTGTTCGGCTATGCGTGTCACGGCACCACACTTACGTCGAACACGAATCAAGTAAGTGGCGATTTCGCGGGCTTTGCGCAAAGCGATTTGGAGGCCCGCCATCCGGGCGCGATCGCGATGTTTGCGCTGCTGTGCGCCGGCGATCAGCGTCCCACGCCGCGCGGCACTGTCGAACTCGCACGCCGCCACGGGGGCACGCTCGCAGCGGAAGTGGATCGTGTCCTGGCTTCGCCATTGACGCCGCTGCAAGGTCCCTTGCGCGTGGCGTGGTTGAACGTCGATCTCCCATTCACGGCGCATACTCGCGAATACTATGCGGGCGAAGCGTCGAGCGAAGACTTCTTTTTGGCGCGCCGGGGCCGGGCCATGCTGCAGGCGCTCGATTCCGGTCATCCGATCGAATCGACACCGTTGCCAATTCAGGCGGTCCGTTTCGGCGATGGCACGGCACTGCTCGCGTTGGGAGGCGAAGCGGTCGTGGATTACTGCCTGCAATTGAAGCAGGAGTTCGGCGCGCGGCGGCTGATCGTAGCCGCTTACTCGAACGATGTGCCCGGATATATCCCGACTCGCCGCATTCAACGCGAGGGCGGTTACGAGGCCGGGGATGCGCTGGTGTATTTCGTGCAGCCGGGGTGGTTCACGGACGAGGTCGAGGCTTTGGTCGTGCAGGGCGCTCGCCGAGTACTCAAAGATGTCGGGCTGACGCCGTTGCCGCAGTCGTCCCGTACACAATAAGCATCAGTGCGATGGGCCCCGTATTGCCAGCACCTGAAGATACTCCGCATCCACCCGCGTGGTTCCGTCGGTGGCCCGATTATGACGAACCCACAGATCGGTCAACTCGTCGCGAAGCTGGTTTCGCGACTCTTCTCCGAGCGATGCGAATGCGCGTGTCATTGGGCCATAGTTGACGCGGAAAAACTCGACTACGTCCGCGGGCGGAAACGGATAGCTGAGTTCGTACATGTGCCGTGAGCATTCGAGCGTCGAGACCGCGCTCCCCAGCCGTTCGCGAACGGTCGGCTCATCGCCCCACAAGACGGGTGACGGCATGCCCGAAGGCGCGATGTGTTTAGCGATGGCCTTAAACATCTGCCCCACGAACCCCTGCCCCGTCCAGTTCGCCATCGCGATGATCCCGCCGGGCCGGCAGACGCGGGTCATCTCGGCCGCCACCAGTTCCGGACGAGGCGCGAACATCGCGGCGATCAGGCTGACCACCGCATCGAACGAGGCGTTTTCGTAGGGCAGCGCTTCCGCATCGGCCTCTTCGAACGAGATTGTCAGACCCTCTGCGGCCGCGCTTCGACGCGCTTGGGCGAGCCAGTTGGTCGCAATATCGCACCCGGTCACACGCGCTCCCGCTCTCGCTGCAATCAGCGACAGTTGCCCCGCGCCGCACCCCACATCGAGCAACTCCGAGCCGGGCGTAATAGGCAGACGCCGGTAGAACGCCTCGGCGTCGCGTTCCATATAGCGGCTGAAGCGGCCATAGTCGCCTGTCATCCAGGTATCACGTAAGCGGGTCTTTAACGCGCTCACTCCGGTCTCTTTCTCTAGAACAGTCATAGGCTATGTCTCCTTGCTCTACTATGCGGCGGACTCGATTTTAAAACTTGCTCGATCGTCCCGCATTCTTGCTGGAAAAGTCCAAATCGAGCGAACCTGTGGGCATGGACGCCCTCTCCGAGGTGCTGAAAATCGTGAAGCTCAGAGGGGCTTTGTTTTTCAACGCCGAGTTTTCTGCTCCCTGGTGCGTGGCGTCATCTCAGTCGAGCGAGGTCGCACCGCTGCTCTGCCCCGGAGCGGATCATGTCATCATCTACCATTACCTGGCCGAGGGCCGTGCACACGCGCAATTACCCGGCGGTGGCCGCAGAGATTTGGGACCAGGCGACGTCGTGATCTTCCCGCATGGGGATGCGCACATCCTGGGAAACGGTGTAGGCAAGCCGGTCGATTCGCTGACGGCATTTGCTAAAAATTTGAGCAATGGCCTGAAAGTCGCCCGCTATGGCGGTGGAGGCGAACTTACGAAGTTCGTGTGCGGCTATATGGCGTGCGATCCGAATTTGAGCGAAGTCGTACTCGCAGGGTTGCCCCGGATGTTCGTGGTCAATATCGCGAACGATGCTGCGGGTCAATGGCTGGCGAATTCGATACAGTTCTCGGTGCGGGAAGCGGGAGAGCGGGCAACCGGAAGCGATGTCGTCCTTGCGAAGTTATCGGAAGTTCTGTTCGTCGAGACCCTGCGACGTTTCATCCAGAAACTCCCGGATCAGGAGAAGGGATGGCTGGCGGGAGCGCGCGATCCCGTGATCGGCGAAGCGCTCGCCCTCCTTCATAAGAACCCGGCGCGCGCTTGGACCGTCGCAAACCTCGCCCACGAAGTTGGGCTTTCGCGCACGCGATTCGCTGAGCGTTTTCGTCACTTTCTGGGCGAGCCTCCCATGGCGTATCTCGCACGGTGGCGGCTCAAACTGGCTGCGGAAATACTTGTGTCTTCTGATGCCAACGTCGGCGAGATCGCGGCCGAGGTCGGCTATGCATCGGAAGCGGCGTTCAACCGCGTGTTCAAGCGCGAATTCGGAGGTCCGCCCGCCCAGTTCCGCCGCTCCCGCAACTACAGGCGACTTGAGCTGAAGGGCCGCGGTTGGCGTTTGTCCTGCGGCC
>JAICMB010000485.1 GCA_025929455.1 Bryobacteraceae bacterium
AATTCGCGCAGCGCGGCTACCGTCTTCGGCCCGGCGCCCATGCCCTGCAGCTCTTCGATGGTTCGGTCGTCGAGCTTCTGGCTGAGCGTCACATGCTTCAGATACTCGGCGACTTTCTTATCGGGATGGTGCAGTTGCAGCGAGGACTTTATGAGACCCGTGAGTTGCCCGACCGACAACGTCATCGGCTCCTGCGCCCACGCGCCGGCGGCGAGCAGCAGTAAAACCGCCGCCAGCATTCCGCAGCGGCGGACACACGGAGGGTACATCGGGCCGCTCACTTCCTGAACAGACGCCTCCGGCGCTCCTTCGGTTGCGGCGCGGCGGCGGTTCCGACGGTTTTGTCGATCGCCGCGAGCGCGAGCGGCGCCATGATGCGATAGCCGCCGCTGTTGGGATGCAGCCCGTCGTCGGCGAGGTCGGCCTTGAGGAACCCGGAGCTGTCCACGAGGGCATCGAAGTAATCCAGGTACGTGTAGCCGCGCTCGTTGCAAATGCCGCGGATCCAGCCGTTGAGGGATCGGATCAGATCGGGCGGGCGGGTGCGCGTCATTTCATACCGCGGCTCGACATTCTTGTGATAATCGCTGACCGGAGTTACGGATGCCAGAATGACCCGGATCTTGTAAAACGAAGCCAGGTCCGTGATCATGGTCAGGTTGTTTTCGATCGTCGCCAGCGGGACGCCGCGCGCGATGTCATTGGTTCCTCCGAGGATGAGCACGGCCGCGGGATGTAAATTCACCACGTCGGCCATCATCCGGCCAAGCATCTCGCCCGTGATCTGGCCGCTGATGCCGCGATTGACGAAGTCGCGGTCGGGGAAGTATTCGTTCAGCCGCCAGCCATCCGTAATGGAATCGCCGAGAAACACTACACGCGGACGGCCGGTTTGCGGCGGTGGGAGCTGCCGGTCGGCAGCGGCGTAGCGCGCGAGTTCGTCGCGATCCGGCGAGCGCAATTCGCGATCGCCCTGCGCCAGCCTCTGCGCGTACCAGGCATCGAGGCGGTGGTAGTTGTCGCGAAGCTCGGCTAGTTGCTGGCGGGCTTCGTCCGTGTACGTCGCCGGTTTCGGCAGCGCATCGGCAAGCAGCAGGTACGCGCGCAGATTACCGTCGAAGGTGTGAATGAACTGCAGATTGAGGCCCGACGTAACGCGAATGCTATTCAGTGCCTGCCGCGCGTTTTCGGCGAGCGGAGCGCCCGCGCGCGCCAGTTCCGGAATGGCGACCGCCGACGATTCCATCAGTTGTATCGAGCGCGCCATCAAATCCTGCGACTGCTTATTGGTGAGCGCGGGCGTTTGTGCGAATGCGCAGGCGCTCAGCGCAACCGCGGCGAGCGCGAGCCTCATGATCGTTCCTGCTTTTGAAGCTGCAGCGTGATATTGCCAATGGGAAAAGACATACGGGCGCGAATCTGCACCGGTACGCGGCGCTCATCGTCGGTCAACCACACGAAGATGCGCGCGTTCCGTTTATAAATGACTCCGTTGAACAGGTAAGCTTCGTAGCGCACTGTCTTGAAGGTACCGAGCGACGTCGTGATGTTCTCGCGTTCCTGTGCTTCGATTTTCACATTGGCCCATTTCTTCCCGTCGGTAGTCGGAATCTGGACCGATTGCCCGGGCTCCAAGTGCATGGTGCGCAGCTTCATGAGACCGCCGATCGCATCCGCCACACATGACGGCACCTGCAACTCTTTCGAAACGGTCTTGTTCTTGACCAGGTCCTGCTCGGTGTAGGTGGCCTTCTCCCGCGCGCGGTCAATCCGAATCGTCGTGTAACGGTGCTTCTTGCCCTCCAGCGCGTTCAAGTCGGAATTGACAGCGCAGAAGCCTTCATCGAGATGCACCGTGTAATCGTCGTTCAGGCGATACAGCTTCGAGACCAGTCCCGCCGACTCGATGTGAACACTGGCCTGCATCCGGGTATCACGCCCACCTGAAAAATGCAGCGTTGCCGCACCGGCGTTGATGAAGCGCCACTCCACGCCGTAGTAGAGCGTTTCGGCATTGGGCAGCGCGGACGCGCCGAGATGCCCGTCCTGTGCACCGGAAGTGGGGAGGAACAATCCGAACAGGACCGCCGCTGCAGCACAGCGCCGGATGCCCGGGAAACAACCTGGCATGAAACCACGAGTTTGACAGATTACGCAGCAAGCGTGCAAACGGAACGCGTAAAAGCGGAACGCTGAGGCACTCAGCCCATATTCCCATATCCATGTATATGGTAGTGTTGAAACGATGAAGACGACCATCGACATCGCTGACGGATTGTTCACCGACGCCAAGCAAGTCGCTGCAGAGGAGGGCATCACGTTGAGAACGCTGGTGGAAGAGGGACTACATGAGGCAATAGCGCGCCATCGCCAAGCCCGGCGCCAGCGGTTCAAGTTGAAGGATGGTTCCTTCAAGGGTGACGGTATGGTCCAGGAAATGACCTGGGAAGAAATGCGCGACGTTATCTACAAAGGACGCGGCGCGTGATCGCGGTCGATACCAACATATTGGTCTACGCGCACCGGGGTGATTCTCCGTGGTTTGAGGCGGCGAATGAGGTAACTGCTCGACTCGCTGAAAGCGGAATGCGTTGGGCCATCCCGTGGCCGTGCGTGCACGAATTTTTGGCGATCGTGACGAACCCTCGTATATTTAAAACGCCCACGCCGGTGGGAGCGGCCGTACGGCAGGTGCGGTTTTGGTTTGAATCGCCATGGTGCAGCGCTGTGGGTGAGCATTCCGGTCACCTCACAGCACTCGAAGAAATACTCGTTCGGGGCCGGATCATCGGCGCAGCGGTTCACGATGCGAGGATCGCAGCGATATGCCGGGAGAATGGCATTTCTGAGCTGTGGACGGCCGACCGCGATTTTAGCCGGATGGCGCCGCTGCGCTGTGTCAATCCATTGATTGCTGGTTAACCGGCAGCACCAGCGTGGAACCGCAGGCACCGCTCGTTCGTAATATGGAACGATGATCGCTGCGGCTACGCTGCTGCTCCTTGCAACCGTCCCGGCTCCGGACGCCGCCGCGATGATGGAGCAGGTCGCAGAAAATTTCGCCAAAGCCGTAGACGCGCGCAGAGAGTATGTACATAAGCAGCTCGTCAAGAGCAGCCTCGTGCGGTCGAACGGTCAGATTTCGCGCAAAGAAACGCGCCAGTATGCGGTGGTTCCGGAGCAGAGCAAGACGATCAAGAAATTGGTGACCTTCACCGGCGAGTACCGCGACGGCGGACAAATGCACCCGTTACTCTACACCGGGCTTCAAAGACAAGGACCGCGACATCGATGCCGGCCTCCTGGACAGCTTAACGGAACGGCTCGTGGAGACGAAGAACTCGCGTGACCGCATCCCGCGCGGTCTGTTCCCGCTGCAGACATCGGATCTGCCCCGTTACGAATTCACGTTGCTGGGCGAAACCGATTATGGCGGCAGGCGGACGTACCGGATTGCGTTCAAGCCCGCGCAAAAACCCGGCAGCGAAGACGACCGGCCGCCATGGAAGGGCGACGTCTGGATC
>JAICMB010000066.1 GCA_025929455.1 Bryobacteraceae bacterium
ACGAAACGCGAGTGGCGGTCTCAACCATGCCCACTGGTTAGATGAACTCTAGGGTCCTACGCGGCAGGTCTGGCCTAGGCTGGCGTTGATAACCCGCTGGAGATCGACGACGGTACACGCCCCATCCCCATTGAGATCCGATGCGCACGGTTGCGTTCCCAAAATCTGCGGCTGTGTGAGTTGGACATCTAAGCTGTTGACAACTCCGTCCTGATTCGCATCGCATGCACTATACGTACTTCCGCCGCTTGAAAACTCATAGGCTCCGATGTCGTAAGCCGACCCCTGGGGACGCAGGATGCCGTCGCGGTCGGTTCTTAGGGTCAGGATTGAAACGCCCGCATCCTTTGCCGGACTGTTCGATTGCAAGTGAAAATCAGCTCCGCCGATATTGGCCAAAACAGGATTTGTGTTGATACTGCCGGATAGACCGGACGGCGGCGCACCTGCGCCAAACCACACGTTGTTGCTTCCGGTCGGTGTGACACCGTTCCGCCCCAGGTAATTCTCGCTCGTAAGCTGGTAGACTACGTTGTTTCGAATGCGCGTCGGAATATAAGTTGTGAACGCGGCTGCATCGCTCGATCCCTGCGCGCCGCAGTCATAAAACGTATTATTGTAAACGTCGACAGGCGTGCTCGAGTTCCCTCCGCCGCCCGTGTTCACACATGCATAGTTTGAGCTGCCATCGAACGGATCCGGTCCGGTGCCGACGTGATAAACGACATTGTTATAGGCTTCCACAATACCTTTACTCGGGTCCACCGTAGAGAAGTTAATGCCGTCGCAAATGGCGTCGTGGATAAGATTGTCGTGAACGTGCAGGTCATACTGATCAGCACCCCCGGTCGAATAAAATTGCATCGCGCGACAACCGCCACTGCTGGTCGAATGTGTCGTGTTTGGAACAATCGTATTCCAGCCCACATCGATGTGGTTAGAGTTCGTCGTGAAGTACACCGCGTGGTAGTACTTGTCGATCGAGCCAGCCGTAGTGCCTACGTCATGGACGTAATTTCCGAGAAATGCCAGCGACGTCGTCGTATCCGTATGAAAACATGCCGATTGGCCAGATCCGGGAGGACAACTCATATCGTTACCGACAACGCGCCATCCGCTGACGCCGACGAGGTCTATGGCTGCATTGCCGGATACGATTTTCAACTGAGAAATTACCCAGTTGTTGAACGTGCCGCTGATCGCGGGAGTTCGCATTGCATATTGCATCGATGTTGTGCCGATCGTCGCAGTTGCGCCGGGGTACGCTACAAGCGCCATAGGTGACGCCGTCGTTCCTCCCGATTGGATCGACAGCCCGGCGTTGTAATTTTCAACTGACTTCTGTTGAACGCCGTTTTCCAGATAGCAGATATCGCCCGGTCCCAGCGCGTTCTTGCATCGAACTACGGTTGCGAACGGGCTAGCGAACGTGCCGCTATTACCATCGCTGCCGGATGTAGAGGCAAAATAGATGTCGCCGGCCCGGACCGTAAACGGGACTCCATTACTCGTTCCGGCGCTTGTTTTCACAAATATATTGCCTGATGCGGCACCGGCACCTAACTGAAAGCTGATCTTGCCGTCGGTCCACACGGGATAGTTATCAACGGCGCCACCTACCGTGACAACAGATGTGCCGCGCGTCGCGCCAAAGTTCTTGCCCCATATAGTGACAAAAGCGCCTTTATTGTTCGCACCGCCATTATTCGGCCCCGATGTAAGGTCGGAAAAAAAGATTGCCGGGGTGGCGGCATTAACTGCGGGTGCGGCCGATACGACGACTGCGAAGACAGCAAGTTTAAAGTACACAACTGATCCTTGATTACAGACGTCCGCGCGTGTCCGCCTGCGGAAAAACCCGCAGACGCTCGCGGCAGTGTTTTGGAAGCTGTCGCGACGGCTCGCGCTCTAACATTAGGAGGCCGCGTCCACGCCGCGCGTATTGCTTTCGCCTAAATAGTGGGAGCAGATGCGGGATTTTCTCCAGGCGCACGAATAGATGCAGTTGCGGGCTTTGTCACCGTGGTGAGCACGCGAACGGGCGGGCACGGACTGCCCGCCCACCCTCAGAACGCCACCACGCTCACATTCGAGAACGCGATGGGCTGATTCGAAACATCTAGCGCGATCGCGCCCTGAGTGTACGCCGCGTCCGTAGCCTGCATGGCGAGCGCGTTGTCATAATAGACCTGGATCTGCGAACCCCTGAAAACCAGCCGCAGATTGTGCGCGTTCGTATCGATCGGCACGCTCGCCTGGGCCAGCAGCGCGAATCCGGCATCAATATTCCACTGCGAGATGCGGAACAGCTTCAACATCTGCTGTGCCGGATAGATCCACACCCCGTAGCTTGCGCCGGATGACGTGTCCACACGCCCGCGCAGCCCTCCAGGGTAGTCCTGCAGCGAGCTGAGCTGGAAATTGCCAGCCACCGTGTAATCCGTCCACGAGTTGCTGCCTGCCCACGATTGCGTGTGGCCCTCGCCATCGTATTGATAGGTGCCGCTCGCAACACTCCAACCCGTGGCGTGACCCAGCGGGGAAACGGTCCAATTGCCTGCACCCGCACTGAAATCATCCGAGAACGCCTGCGTGCCTACTGTAACCGTAACCGGAATCACAACCGGTCCGTTTGCGACATCGCCGGAACTGATCGTCACGGTCGACGTATATACGCCCGGCGCGAGAGCGCTGCTCGCCGGTGTAATCGATAATGTCGCCGGAGCTGCTCCGGATGTCGCGCTCAATCCAATCCAGGTCGCGTCGGCGCTTGCCGTCCACGTCAGCGTGCCGGTTCCGGCGTTCGAAATTGTTACGCTTTGCGCGGACGGATTGGAGGTCGTCGAGCCAAAGAAGGTCAGCGCCGAAGGCGACACCGCCAGCGCTGCCGTTTTAACCGCGAACGTCACCGGAATCGTCATTGGCGAACTGACCGCTCCAGGTGCCGAAATGGTAACGGTACCGGTATACGTCCCTTCCGCCAAGCCTGTCGCGTTCGCCGTAACCGTCACGTCGCCCGGTGTCAGCGTCGAGGTTGCCGTCGCCGTGAGCCATGACGCGCTTGACGCGACCGCCCACGCGGTGGCGGCGCTCGAGGCGCTTACCGTAACGGTTTGCGCCGGAGGAGTAGATCCCGGAGATGCCGCGAACAACAAACTCGCAGCCGACGCAGCAAGTGTCGGCGGTATCTGTGGAGCAGCGACACGCACGTTGGAATAACTAATGGGTTGGCTATCGGCATCGAGACAGACGAAGCCACTTCCGTAACTGCCGTCTGTCACCGACATAAGCGGCTGACCGTCCCAGTTCACTCGAATCTGGCTGCCCTGAAATACGATCTGTAGATCGTGCGTCGCCGTATCGAAGGTTAAGGGCGCCTGCGCCAGCGCCGTCAGGCCCGGCCCGTTGATGTTCCACTGGGGCACGGCATAAAGCACAGCCATTTGCGTCCCCGGATAGATCCACATCGCATAGCCCGCCCCCGTCGCCGGATTCACACGGCCGCGTACGCCGCCGGGCCAGTTGCTCAGATTCGAAAGCTGCACGTTCGTATCGAACGTGTAATCGGTCCAGGCGCTGTTGCCCGAGCACGTTTGGCTTAGGCCCGCACCGTTATAGCGATAACTCGATCCGCTAGCAGTCCACCCGGCGCTCAGTCCCATCGGCGAAACAATCCACCCCAACCCTTGGTCGCTGAACGTTTCGGCCAGGTTCACCGCGTACACCTGCAGCGTCACCGGCACCGACACCGGCGAATTCGCCACTCCGGAAGCGGAGATGAGGACGTGGCCCGTGTAGGAGCCCACCGCAAGACCCGGCGTGTTCACGGAAATGGCGACCGTACCCGGTGTGCTCCCCGATGCCGGCGTCGCTTGCAGCCACGCTGCATCGGTAGCAGCCGACCACGTGAACGCACCGTAGCCGCCGTTCAGTACCGTTAGCGTCTGCGAAGGCGGTGCGCTTTGGCCCGCGGTCCAGAGAAAGGCGAACGACGATGGCGCGGCCGCGATCACCGGTGGTGCGGCGTTTACGGTGAACGTTACGTTCACCGGCACAGGGCTGTTCGCGGCACCAAAGGCCGTCACGCGAACGGCGGCCGTGTATGTGCCCGGAGTAAGTGAGCTCATATCCGCGGCGATTTGTATCGTGACGCTGCCCACACCATATGACGGAGTAACGGTAAGCCATGGCGCACTGGACACGGCCGTCCACGCAAGCGTTGTTCCCATCGTAAGCGTGACATTTTGTCCCGCCGGATTCGCGCCAGGTATCATCGCCGTGAAGGCTACCGTGTTTGTAGAACTCGAAAGAGTCGCGCCGGTGAACGCATTCGGACTCGTGACGAGCACATTTGCGAACGCCACCGGTTGGCTCGATACATCGAGCGCGAGCATGCCGCCGGAGTACGTCGCATCGGTCGCGGTAATCAATAGCTTTCCATCGTAAAAGACCTGGATCTGGCTGCCTCGGAACGATAGCTTCACGTTGTGGAAGTTCGTTGCATCGAACGCCGCACCCGCCACGCCGAGCTGTGTGGCGCCGGAATTGATATTCCAGGCCACCGTTTTGTAAAGCCGTATCAGTCCCTCCGCCGGATATAGCCAAACCGCATAGGACGCGCCGCTGGCAGCGTTTACGCGGCCGCGAATTCCGCCCGGATAATCGGCTAACGATGACAGCTTCACGTCCGCTTGCAAATCGTAATCGGTCCAGGCGCTGCTGCCCGCATACATCTGGGTGTGGCCGCCCCCGTTATACTGAAACGCGCCGTTCGCAATCATCCAGTTCGCAGCGAGCCCGAGCGGCGAGGGCACAAATCCGTCCGCGCCGGCACTGAAGTTCGATGCCATCAATAACGTCGAGACGGTCAGCGTAACGGCAATCGTCTGCGACGATCCGTTTGCCGATACCGTCACGGTCCCGCTGTAATTCCCATTCGCAAGGCCCGCCGCGTTTACCCCGATCGACAGCAATGTCGGTGTGGTCCCCGCCGTCTGTGGCAGCACGATCCAGGGTGCGCTCGCGCTCGCGCTCCAGTTCAGGGTGCCCGAGCCTTGATTAATGATCCGCACGGTCTGCAGTGCCGGAGCGGGTTGCCCCCGATACCCGGTGAAGTTCACGGCGGCCGCTTCGGCCAGCAGCGCCGGCGGGGAACCGGGCATGCTATCAGACGGCACGAACACGACGTCTACCCAGTAATTCGTAGAGGCAAACGTGGAAACAGGGAAACGGCTTCCCGCGGAGTAGGAATAAACACCGTTGGACCCGATTGCTCCATCGGCTGGAAAGTGAACGGGTGGATTATCCGCGCCGGACGCGGCGAAGTAACCGCTCGTCGCTGAATAATGACCGGATGGCGCGAAGTAGGATGCCACATACGTTGTGCCGGCGGTGACTGGAATGGGATTCGCGAAGTTCACCTGCTGCCATCCGGACGCAGTTTCGCTGCTGAAGGTGGCCGAGCCAAGCAGCGTGCCCGTGTTCGTCCAAAGATTCCCGATGTGTGTGCCCGTATTCGCCGCGCTTTTGTAAAACCGCAGGCCCGTGATATAGCCGTCGTAGTCTGTTTTGAAGCTGACGCCCAGTTCGATCGAGCTCGCGTCTCCGGAATCGGCCTGTGGCGGCGTTTGCGCCGCGAAAAGCTGGCAAGGACAATCGTGTGCGGCGACCGTGGTCGTAACTCCCGCCGAGGCCGCTCCCAGGTTGGCGCTGTCATCGACGGCGCGGCTGAGAATCGTCGCGCTGCCAAGGTTTACAGGCGACCAGGCATAAGTCCAACTGGACGTGCCGTTCGCCGGATGCCAGCTTTGCCCTCCGTCTACCGACACTTCAACTCCCGCAACCACACCGCCGCCGAAATCCACCGCCGTACCTGTAATCGTGACCGTCGTTCCGCTAACGATCGCGGCGCCATTCGACGGCGATGTAACCGACGATGCGGGCGCGCTGGTGTCCGTCGACTTCGTGGCCGGCAGCAGGCCCGGTTGAAGACTTGCCGGCTGTACGCCCATATCGGCAAACAGGTTCACGGTCGCCTGCTGCATGCGCGGGTCCGCGTCGGGTGCGCCGTAATACTGCGTGTCATGCTCGCTATCGAGCCCCCACGACCACTGCACCGTCCCGGCGCCAAATACCAGGGCTCCGCTCGGAGCCCGGTACAACGTAAGGCTGTGCGTGGCTTTTCCAGCGCCATACGTCAGCCCGTAATCGAGCAGAAGATCCGTCGTCAACGTCGCCGTCGTGGAAGACAACCGCATCAGGCCGGGTGGCCGCGCTCCGTTATCGGAGTCGATGCCCCACTCATAACCCAATGTGCCCGCGGCAAGCGTTGCCGTCTGGCCGCTCTGTAACGCCGCGACCGAAGTATTGCGCCAAAACCGCAAGGGAGCGTAGACGCCCGGAACCTGAATTGGCAGATCATTATTGTCCGCGCCGAACCCGTTTACCGCGAAAATTGTGCCCATCAGCGCGTTTTCGGGGCGGCCGCCGTCCCCAGGCGGGCTGAACCGCGGATCACGCCACGTTCCCGTCCAGGTGGGTGGATCGGCCGGATCCGTTACTGTTCCGTTGAGCGTTTCCTTATAGCAAACTAAAGTTCGATAAGGCGTCCCGCTCCCGTCGATACTGTTCTCCCACCGCGTTTTCCAAAAAACGGAGTTGCCGCTGAAAAACGCCATGTTTACTCCCGCATCGCGCGCGGCCTCGACATTCGCCCGCTTCGGGCCGGACCAGTACTCGTCATGACCCACCGATAAAAAGAGCTTATGGTTTCGAATGAGGCTTCCGTTCCGCGCCGCATCCACACTGGTGAAATAGCTCACGTCGTAGCCGTTCGCCTCCAGCCAGCGCACCATCGGATATTCCGCATAGAATACCCATGAAGATCTTTCGAAGCCCTTGGTATCGAACGGACGGTTATAGCTTACTTTGAAACTGCGATTGGCCAGATCGAACTCATCGGTACCGTACAAGCTGTGGCCGCCGTAATCGTTGTAAGCCTGCCAGGTCTCATCGGAAGTCTGGAAGAGAATGTCTGAGTGACTCGCATCATTGCGAACGATGAAAACGATGTGGCTGTCGCCGCCGGTGTCCCTGCGCGTTAAATGGGCGAAGTATATACCGGAAACCGCATCGGCCGGCACCGCCCAGGACGCCGACACAGCCCAATTTCCGCAGTCGAAAAGCTTCGTCGCCGCATCTGAAATACATGCCGGTTGGGCCTGCGGCAGCCTCGCCGAGGGCGTGGTGGTAGCGACCTTGCGCGCCCCCATTCCCCCGTAGTACCCCATGCGGTAGATGTCGATCGTATACGCTGTCGCGTTCGTCGATACTTTGAAGGACACCGTCTGACCGGCATTGACGCTGATATTTGTGGCAAAGCCCTGGATACTGCTATCTCCGCTACCGCTACCGTGAATATCCCACTCACTATCCGGACTACCTGCGAGGCAGTTCTCGGTCTCGATAGCATTAGCGGGGTGCTGGCAGTCGGCCAGCGCAATCCCGGCGAATGCGAGGAAAGAAAAAAGGAAGAAGTACGACAAGCGAACCGACGACATAGGCACCGCCCGGTCTCATCGCAAGCGGGCCGCCATCGTCCGATTCGCCACGTGTGTTCGAATGTGCCGGATCAGTGGGAATAAATTTGACTCGATCGGGGCATATATGTCCCACAAACGTGGAGTGCGGTGAAACGCCTAGCTTGTTCGCTTAGCGCCAGAATAGGAGTAATAGCCGTAGTCAGTCGTCCTGGCAAGAGGCCATTCCGGCACACAGTTGAGTACAACCCCCGCGAGCTTCTCTTTTGCGATCGTACGGACAGCCGCGTTAAACGTCGTGCGCTTTGTGTAGTCAGGCCGCGCTACGAGGACCACTTTGTCGGCCTGTGCTTCGATGAGAGCGTATTCCGCAACTGCGCCGACCGGAGGCGTATCGATAACGACGTAATCGAACAATTCACGAAGCGAGGTGCACAGATCACGCCACCCGAGCGAATCGATCAGCTCCATCGGATTCACGGACGGCGCGCCTGCCGTAAGCACGTGCAGATTGGGCAGCTCGCTCAGCCTGAAAACGGCTTGTTCGAGCGTACACTCGCCTGACAAAAGTCCCGCGAGCCCCATCCCGATCGGAATTCCCAGTTGCTGGTGAACGGTGGGCCATCGCAGGTCTCCGTCCACCAAAAGAACACGGCATTCACCCTTGAGCGACAGCACGCCCGCGAGATTGATGGTCGTCGTACTTTTGCCGTCTCCAGGCCCAGCGCTCGTTACGATAAACATGCGCGGGTTGCCCGGTAGCAGTTTCAGCTTGGCTTTTAGTATGCGGTATTGGTCGCCTTCGCGCACACTCTCCTCATCGAACGGAAAGACCGGAGCATTGGCAGGTACCTGGCGCTCAACGGTCGAGAACGGGAACGCAAGGCGGTCCTTCGGAGGCGCACTCGAAAGGGGCGTGCCGCTGACGGAAACAACGGCCGGGCGGCTCTGAAACGTCAACATAGTATCGATTTTGCAAACAGTTCGGGATTTGCCTTCGCGGGAGTCGTAATGATGGGTACCCGGCTTAACACCGGAATGTCGCCCGGCATTTCCCACTCGCCGAGAATTACGCCGCTGGCCATCTCGCGTGCAATCGCCGACGCCAGTCCGCCCGCCAGGCCGACGCACACCGACATAGCGTACAGCACCATATACTTCGGCTTCTTGGGTTTTTCCGGAACGTGCGCGCGATCAAGGACCCGGAATCGTTCAGCCTTTTCACGCTTTTCAAGGTCGCTCGACATGTCGGCGGCGATCTTCTTGTCCAGGAGCGAGCGGTAATTCGCCTTGGAGATCTCATAATCGCGTGTCAAGGCCGCCATCTGTTGCTCGCGGATCGGCATTTGTTCGATCCGGCGCTGCTGGCCTGCGATTTGCGCCAACGTATTTTCGCGGTCTGCGGTTCGCGTCCTTATCTCCTCAACGGTGACCTTCAACTGTGACGTCAGCGTCTGAACGCGCTCGTGCGCGGCGGCCCACTCACGCCGAAGCTCCGGCGGATCCTGAGGGGTGGGAACGCTCGTCTTCACGTTCGCCGGTTTCGCGCGTTTTGCGGCGGCTTGGTCTTCGAAGCTCTCCTGTTGCAGGGCCGCCGCGAGCTCCGCCACCAGTCGACGGACATCAGGGTGTTCGTCCGAGTACCGCAGCCGGGCCGCCGCGAGTTCCGTCTCGAGAACCTCGGAGCGCTTCTTCGGATGCCCGGGTACGTTCAGGTTCGGCTCGACGCTCCTTTTTCGCGGCGCTCGCGCCGCCGCTAACGCACGTTCGGCCGCTGCCTCATCGCCCTTCGCCGTGTTTAGCGCGTTCTCGAGGACAACCTTGTTCTGTTGCGCCCGGTTGAGAGCGTCCTCGTTCCCCTGTAGGCGCATTTGCACGTTCGTCATCATCGCAAGCAGCGAGTTCTCCTGCTGCGGCAGCTCGCCATTGTGTTGTATCTTGTACGTACTTACTGCCTTTTCCTGCTCGTCGAGCTCCCGCTTGGCGTCCTGCAGTTCTTTTTCGATGAATTCCGAAGTTCCTTCGGCCCGCGTGGCTCGATTGCGGAGATTCTCTTTCACGTACAACTCTGTGATGCGGTTCACCACTTTCGCCACAATCACTGGATCCGGACCCTGGTAGCTGATGCGAAACGCGCCCGGGCGGTTCCCGCCCAAGCCTTTCTCCAGCGTGATCTCGATATCGTGCCGCATCATTGCGATAACTTCGTCGCGGACGTGCGTCTTCCGGGCTGCTGGGTACAAATGGAACTCATCAATGATTTGATTTAAACGTGTCGTGCTCTGCACTTCCTCGCTGAGGGTCGCAAGTTGCTCTTGCACGTCGTCAGCGACCGTCGACTCCACAAACTTCTCCGGTACCTTTTGGGGATCTACGAGTACCAGCGCCTCGGCTTCATAAACTGGCGGCAGGCGCCGAACAATCGCGATCCCGCCCGCCGTGACCAGTACCCCGACAGTGAAGATCAGCAGCTTGTGTTTCCAGCAGGCACGCGCAAGCGATAACGGGTGTATGGCGGCCGCGATGAACTGCGCTCCCGCCGTTTGCGCCTTCGCGGCGGGCTTTTGAATCGAGAGCGACACTGCATTGACACAGTGCACGCCCGTGGCCATGTCGGCGCTCACCGCCCTCGTCGCTCCTCGACCGATCCCATCCACCATGTTGCCGGTGCAAGAGTTTGGGAACTAGTGCCCGGAATTCGGATAGCTCCGTGTGCCTGCTTTCCGACTCTTACAGAAGATCACGTCTACCCAATAGTTCGTCGCCTGAAACGTTTCCGTTGGAACCGCGCCAGGCTCACCATACCGGAATACGCCGTTCTCATTGCCCTGGCCGCCAAGCGCGTACACCGGTCCCGCCTGCGCCTGCCGTTGCTCAAACCAGCTTCCGTCAGCGGCATAGTGCCCCTTCGGCGCGAAGTAAGACGCGATATACGTCGCTTTGGCCTCGATCGGAACCGGTGTGTTGAAAAAAGCGTTCTGCCAGCCCGTTACCGTTTCGTCGCCGAATGTCGCTGTTGCTAGCAGCCGCCCATCTCCACTCCACAGATGTGCGACGTGCGGGCCCTCGTTCTGCGCGGCCTTGTAAAAACGTATGCCCGCTAAGAATCCGGGAGAATTCGA
>JAICMB010000176.1 GCA_025929455.1 Bryobacteraceae bacterium
GAACTCTCCTTCCTTCCGTCCCACAAAACTGCAACAGGCGGGCCAATTTTGTAAGTTGTTGAAAGTAGCGGCGGGGCGGCTGCTCTGTACTGTAAGCCAACGGTAGATTTTCCTGTGTCACCACGTAAAACTTCCAGCGTAACTTGTTGACGCACCAACTACTTAGGTAACCCTAGGGGCGTTCTGAACCGTTTCTGGGGTACCCTTGCCCGCAGCAGCAGCGCCACGCGAGATCGCGCGAACAAGCTTGCGCACGGGCGGTGCGTCCGGTTTTTCCCAGGGCACCCATTCGCCCTCGCGCCAGCTTGAATAGAACCACTTAGCGAGCAATGCGAGATGCTCCTCGCGCTCGCTGCTCAAACCCGTTTCAAACGTCAGCGCCCCTAATTGTTCTCGCAATACGGCATCGAGCGAAGCGCCCGCCGCGAACTCTACCGCGACCGGCGCTTGTAACCACCCGCGCCAAACCGGCCACAGCGACACTGCGCCGCGTCCTCCCGCCACCACGAATCCGGTGCACCGTTCGACATCGCCCGCCAGTTCGTCCCGGAACGCCAGTGCCTCATCGATGCGCTCGATCCGCTTATGCTCGCGCGCCGCGATTTCGAAATTCATCTCCGCGCTGAGTTGCTCGCGCGCTGATTCCGCCCTTGCCCGTGCCGTTGCTCCGCGGGTGGAAAGGAAATCCGCCACACGGCGAGCTTCGGCCGCGTATTCGTCGCGGGTGACCACGTTTTGGCACGGGCGCAGGCACATATTCATCTCGCCGTAAATGCAACCGGGATGCGCGGGAGAGGGCGACAGGTCTTCCTGGCACCGCCGCAGTTGAAACAGATCGAGAACGTGCTGCTCAAACTGCTCGGCGCGGGCGCGGGTACGGAACGGTCCGAACTGCAACGCCGCACGGCTCGTCAGCCGCGTGGTCAGCAGGGTACGTGGATACTCGTTTGCGAGCGCCAGCCGTACATACACCGGCATGCGCAAGCGCGTGATTTTCAGGTACGTGTCGGGAAAATACTGCCGCGCCAGCGCGTAATGGACGAGTGACGATTCGAAGCGCGACTGCGTGAGCCAGCACTCGACCGAAGTCGCGACGGCGCGCAGATCGAGACCGCGCCCTGCGAACACGCGGCGTAGTCTCCTCCGCAGCAGCGCCGTCCGCGCCAGATACGCCGAGCGTTCGCCCGCGCGCACCAGAAACACCGCCTCGGTGTCGGGAAGCGAGTCTACGTCCAGTTCCTCCGGACGCAGCAGCATCGTTGCAGGTGGAAGTACCAGAATGACGTCCGCTCTTAGCTCAAGAATAATCGGTTTCGATCGACAAAAAGGCAGCGCGCACAGCACACGGTCCCGCTGCGGTGCCGGCCTTTTCAGCGCGGCGGCCCGCAGCATCAAGGATCGCAGCACGCCAACACGCAATCGCAGCCCACGGTCTCGGTCGCGAAAACCGTTTGGGGCGCACTGACCGGCAATGAGTTGAAACGCACGGCAACAACGAGGGCTGCCGCGGCTCGTTCACTATGCTTCCGGCGCCGGCATCCGAGCGTACGGACTCGGTATCTGTCTCGCGCTCGCTTTATCCGCCTCGCGCTCGCTTTATCCGCCGATCGCGGCCTGGTGTTCGGCATCTTCGCGTCGCCGTTTGCGATGTCTGGCGAGGCACCTCGTCTACGGACTGACGACCAAGGCAATACACAGAATCCTCACATAATGCTCACATAACCGGCTGCGGTCCCATGTTACAAAAGCCCCATGACCCGCATCGCGTTCGTGCTCGCCCTCGCCGCCGCTTCCACCGCCGTGGCCGTCGCGCAGAATCATGCGCCCGACCTCGCCGCGTCCTTCAAACAGGATTATCTTAACCAGCTCAACGACGCCGAAAAGAAGTTTGTCTCGCTCGCCGAAGCCATGCCGTCGGACAAGTACTCCTGGCGCCCCGGCCTGGGCGTCCGCTCCGTCAGCGAAGTATTTATGCACGTAGCCGGCGCTAATTACGCATTCGCCATGCGCGTTGGCGCTCAGCCGCCCGCCGGCGGTGCGCCCCGCAATTTGGAAAAGGCAGTGACCCAGAAATCGCAGGTGGTGGACGCGCTGAAGGCGTCGTTCGCTTACGTGCGCAACTACGTCGAAGGTCTATCGGACGCCGACCTCGCCAAAGAAACTAAATTCTTCGGCGGCAAGATGGCTTCCTACCAAGACATCCTGTTCTTCATGGCCAATCACATGCACGAGCATCTCGGGCAGGCCATTGCGTACGCCCGCACAAACGGCGTCGTCCCGCCGTGGTCGCAGAAAAAAAGCTAGTTTGGCGGCGCGGGCAGTCTTGCTGCCTGCGCCTTGTCTAGCTCACTAATCACCGGCCCTGGATAATCCCGCGCCTGATTTTCCCGTCCCGTCAACGCCATCAACGTCGGCACAAAGCTCAGACTGTCGTACGGCGTTTCGATCCGCAATCCCGCGGGCACGCCGGCACCCGCGAACATCAGCACGGCGTGCGTTGAAATACGAAAGAACGACCCGTGATTCCCGCCTGGGTTGAAGCCCCGCACATCGAAGTTCCAGTGATCCTTCGCGAGCACCAGCAGTTCCGCCTGCGCCAGTTCCCGCCGCCGCTGCTCAAAGCGCGCGAGCAGTTCATCGTCGGCGGTATGGGCCTGCGGAAATGCGGGCGCCTCCGCGTGCAGAAACTGCTCATGCAGACCGATCACCGCGTTCGAGTACAACGTCCGGTGCACCGCATCGAACCACTCCCGCTCACTGTGCCACGCGTTTAGCCAGGCCGTGCGGTCGCCAGCCACCGCCAGATCCGGATCCTCGTATAGGCGCAGGGGAAAGCCTGCGGACCACGGCTCGACTTCGAACGAAAGTGCGCCATCGCGCGCCTGCCGTAACTCGCTCACCGGCAGGACGCGTAATTGCAGGTCGCCCGCCGCACCGTGGCGCGAGAGCAGCAGCAACTGTTTTGTCTCCGAGCCATACAGCCAAACGCCGTCCTCGCCCGGGGCGTCACCCTCGGGCAGCGCCTCGGCGAGCGGCGCTTGCGCCACACGCATTGCGAGAAAATCGACCGGCTGGTTGCCGACCCCGCGCTGCGGTACGTTGCGCACCCGCAGCCCGGTCAGCAACTCGAAGTAGTTCACGCGCTGGAATGTCCCCGCCGTTGCGCCGGCCGCCACGGCATAGTTCTGCAGCGCGTACACGTCGTTCGCATCGCCCATGGCGCGCCGCGGAATGAGGTCCTCCATGCGGAAATGCCCCGCCTGCAACTCCGTCTCTTTCACGGCCAGCAGATTCCGTAGTACACGAACATACCCGCGATATCCCCGTGCGTCCTGTACCCAGGACGTCAGCCGCTGCGTTTGTCGCCGGTTTTCCTGATCGACGCCCTCCTCATGCTGCTCCTTGGTCCACTTCCTCGGAAGCGTCGCCACCAGCTTGCGCTGCGCTTCGATCTTGCGTTGCAGCGCACCGAGCTCCGCATCCAGGTCGTCCGCCGTCCGCGTCCACGCCGCGCGATGCTCGTCGATCAGCTTCATCGCCGCCGCGGCCAGCGTCTCTCTGCGTGCCGCATCCGCCTTGTTGCCGGCGCGCAACAGCTCGCTCAATAAAATCTGAATCTCGTTCCAGCGGTTGTTGCGGAGGTATACGCACGCGCGCTCGTTGCCGTCTAGGTCCAGCAACACCGTCGGATAGTCGTCCGCACGGTCGCGTAGATAGAACGAATGCGGGCTCGGCGTGGTTACTTCCGACACCCACGGGTCGAGCCCGCGCAGTTTATATTCCGTCAATGGATGCCGGTTCGTGATCACGTGCTGTCCGCCGCCTGCCGTGCTCGTGAAAAAATCGACCAGACTGTAGCCCTGGCTGTAGACGCCCGGGTCGGTGTTCATGCCGTGGTCCGAAACCAGCACGAAGACCGTCTTCTGCGCCCATGAACTCGCCTGTATGTAGCTCCACAATCGTCCGGCGAGCGCGTCAAGTTGCTCCAGGACCTCGTACTGACTCTCCGTATCGTTGGTCAAATGCGCGACGTGATCGTACCCGCCGAAAAAATAGTCGAGGTACAACACACGCGGGTCCTCGAGGTGCGCAACGAGATCGCGCTCTTCCTGAATCGCGATGCCGCGGCTCATCTCAAATCCCGATTCCCACTCGTTCAACAGCGCCGCGGGCGAGCGTGCGAACCGGTTCACGAGACTGCCCTGCAGCGTCCGCCAGTGCACGCCGCGCTGGAACAACTGCATGCTCTGATACCGCTGCGGGTGCGCATAGCTATCAATGAACAACGGTATGCCCGCTTCGTCCAGCGTTTCGACCGCCGGCATGTCCACCCGCCGCGAGCGCGCGTAATCCACGTAGAACGGGAAGAAGTTCATGTAATCAAACGCGCGCATGGTGTAGCGGTCGTACTCCACATTGCCGTGAATGACGAGATGCCGCCCGGAATCGAGCAGCGACCACGACGGCACCGACAGGCTAATGCCGCGTACGTAGAAGTTGTCGAGGACCGCGCCCTCGTCGAAGAAGATGCGGTGAATCCACGGGAGCCGGCTCTTGCCGGTAGCGGGATCCACCTCTCGCGCGTACTTGTCGACGAGAAACGCGGGCAGCCCATCCACTTTCAGCACGACCACCCGCCGCGTCGCCGTCTGTTCGGGCAGCGCCGCCGCCAGCGGCCACACGAGCACCAGCAACAGGAAAACCAAGTAGGACAGCCAGTCTCTGCTGGCTGTCCCCGCCCGCCTCATCAGAATCCCGCTCCCGCCGCAATCCCCGCGTCTTCCGTCTCCGTCAGTCCGGCCAGCTTTCGCAAACACCGCATGCAATGCTGCCGGAACACATCGTTATTCGACCGCTCCAGCACCGCCCGAATCAGCGCCTCCGACTCCGCTCGCAAGCGTGGATCGGCATCCGCCAGCCGTGTAACCGCATCCAGCGATTTTTCGATCTCGCGGAGATTAAACGCGACTTCCATCTCCGGACTGGCCGCCTGCACCCGTTCCAAAAAACGCTTGTGCCACGCGAAACTGCGCTCGCGTGCGATCTCCGGCAACTCATCCGCAACATCCTCGTGATGTCTGTAAAACCCCAGCGTCCCTATGCTCGCCAGTGTGAAGCCCGTCCGCGCTCCCGCGCTGTGATGCAGCCGCGCCAGTTCCGCACTCCGCGCCCGGGCCAGCTTGCGCGGCAACCCGCGCGGATCCCGCGCCCATTTCACGAGCGCCTCATACTGCGCGCGCGCAATCTTCGCCTCCCGATCGAGCGAATCCTCAAACGGATTCACTCCCAACTCCTCGACGCGCCGCACCAACTCGCTGCGCAGCGCCGGGTCCAGATCGCCATCCATATACGCGGCATGGCGCAATTGCGCATACGCGCGCAGCCGCAGCGAACGATCCACCGCCGCACCATGCCGGTTGTGAATAAACGTCCAAGCCGCGCTGGCCGCCATCCACGCGACATTCCCGAATCGAGAAATGCCCAGCACGCCTGCGGCAACTTCGGTCGCGGCACGCCGCGCCATCTCGCGCCGCTTCGGCACGCGCGGCCGGTGAAAATCGATCAGCAGCAGCGGCGCCCGCAGCCGGTCCAGACTGTAGAGCGCCACAGGAACCATGTCTGCCGAATGCGCGCCGGGGGTCCCGGCCGGGACATGTACGCCGTTCGCATCGAGATACCAGGTCTGCGTGTATCCGCCCCAGCCCGCCAGCCAACTTCCCTCGAAAGGACTGTCAATGTGAAGAAACTGCGCGTCGAATCGCGCCGGCGCGGCGGACGCGCGTGCGGCCCACAGCAGCGCATACGACGCTCTTCCCGGACCGAGGTGCAGCGGCTGAAAATACAAGCCGTCGTCTTCCGCCTTCTGCCGCAGCAGTTCCCAGTTGTGCCCGCGCGATTCTTCCAGCCGTTCGCGGTCCTTTTCCATCGCGTACGGAAGGAAATCGTCGCTCACCAGGCCGCCGAGCACGCGCGTCGAGAAGAACAAGCGCCCGCGCAGCCGCGCCATTTCCTGGCTTGAAAATCCGCTCGCGGCGTCCAGTTCAGACGCCGCATCGAGCACCGCCAGCGCGGTCCAGACGTTCGCGTTGCGGTAGTCCGTCGCGTTGCCGTGGTACGCACGTGTGATGGAGCGCACTGGCGCTCCCGCGGCATCAAGGACCTGCGTTTGCAATACTGCGTGCGCCAGGTTCCAAGCCGTCTCACGCCCGGCAGTAGAAACGTCCAGAATCGGCGAGGGGCGGCCGCCGCCGCTCGCTCCGGCGCGCCAATATAAGAAGGGAAGCGCCGCTGCTGCGCGCTTCAGCACGTGCGGGCGCGCCCATGTCAAGACCCAGACCTTGCGCAGCACGTCGTCCGAAGGATCGTTGTCTCCGAGCGTATCGTGCAGCACCGAAACGACCGGAATTTCCGGCTGCGCGCTGCTTCCGCGTTCACAAAAAAACGTGACGAGTTCCGCGCCGCCCGCCACCCGCAGACGCTCCACGCGAATGCCGCCGCCATCTGCATCACTTGCCGCGAGCGCGGCAAAGCAGCAGACGGCCGCAAGAAAACAGATTGTGAATCCTCGTTTCATGCAGCATACATTCCAGACGTTAGACGCACCAGCCGGTGCTGTGAATGCACATGAGCAGAAGACCTGGGGTTTACGGATAGAATCATGAGATATGCGCACAAAAGTCACGCGCCGGGGATTCGTGGCAGGCGCCGCGGCGCTCGCCGCGCCGGCCATGTCGCAAGCGGCCGCACGTGGCGTGCGCTTTGGCGCGCCGGTGTTTCTGAAATCCGACGATCCTGCCGAACTCGCCCGCGAGCATCGCCGCCTCGGC
>JAICMB010000364.1 GCA_025929455.1 Bryobacteraceae bacterium
CGGGATGGACACCGCCGAAGTGGTGCAAAAAATTGCCGCCGTGCAGCGCCGCGCAACCACTGGTATCTGCACGGCGGCCGCTGAGGCTCAGTGCGCCTCGGAGAGCGGGACAGATCATGTCCGCGAGAATGCACGAATTAGCGCGGCAGCGGTGCGATCTCGGTACGAGTTCGGCCTAGTACCGGGAATACGTCGCAAACTGCAGCTAGAAATAAGAATGCCCGCCTTGTCGGAGGATCCAAGGCGGGCACTCTTGCCGTTAGCCCTCGGAGGAAGGGGCTACACCCATTATTATGCCCCCAGTAGCCTTCAAGTTTCAACAGAATTCACGCAGTATTTCTAGGACCAGTAGTACTTTTTTGCTAGTCCTTTTTAATCATTGTGTTACAGACTACACACGCCAAGGCACACGCTGTCCGGGTGCATTTTGGCTTCGTTTTTACGCCCGGCGCCGGTCTAAACGCGGTGTTTGGCCTGCAGCGACCGCACGTAGCTGTCTTCCGCTTTCGCGTGACTCTCCGCCATCTGCTGTGGGGTCATGTTGCGTCCCAGCTTATCGATTTCGGTGAAGTACACCTTGCGGTCTTCGAGCATGCACAGGTTCGACAGGATCACGGCGGTGGAGTCCGCCAGGCCGACATTGATATCCGCCTTGGGTCGTCCGCCGGTCCGCGTGTCGTTGAAGAAGCTCTCCAGTTCCGTTTCGACGGGGTTGCGGTCCTCGTCGTCCGTCATGATGCCTTTACTGTAGAGCCATCGGCGCGCGAACTTCCCTTCGCGCTCAAAAAATGAATCGTTTTGGCCGATGTTCAATTCGCCGCTCGCCATGGCGATCGGTAATCCCCGCTGCCCGGCGCCCAATGCGAACGAAGCGCCAGCCGCGGCAGGCTTCTCTTTGCCGTGCGCCGGCGCGACCTTTACTTTTTTGACTTCCTTATACCAGAGCGCCGTAGGCATGGTCACTTCGCCGTCGCCGACGGTCATTTCGAGCGCGCCCTCGGTGCCCATGATCACCTCGCCGAACTCCGGCCGCTCGCCGCCGAAATACGGCAGGTGCGCGTTGGTCGTGATCGAGCTATACACCAGCTTCTGGTTCTTCGGATATTTATAAATGAGCTGGATGTTATCGAAGATGTCCCGTCCATCATGCCAGGTATCGAGGCCGCCAACGCCCATGACGTACTCTGGCGCCGATCCGAAGATCCAGTCGGCGACATCGAGTTGATGAGAGGCGAGTTCGGCGGCGAGCCCGCCCGAGAAATCCCGGTACAGCCGCCAGTTGAAACCGTTCATGACCCAGCCGGGATTGCGGTGCCACTGCGCATGGATATGCGTGACGCCGCCGAGAATGCCCTTGTCCACCATCTGCTTGGCGAGCTGATAGAACTTGCTGTAGCGACGCTGCAGCCCGACCTGCAACACCTGGTTCGGATATTTCGCGTACAGATCACGAAGCGCATGCACCTCTTCGGGCTTGAACACCAGGCTCTTTTCGCAGAAGGTGTGCTTGCCCGCTTCGAGCGTGTCTTTGGTGACGTGATAGTGCGCGAACAGCGGAACCGCGATGATGACGGCTTCCACGTTGCGGTCGTCAAGTAAGCGGTGGTAATCGGTGTACTTCGCCGGATTGGTGCCGATCACGTTCGCGCCGCGGTCGTTCTTGGCGGGATCGAGATCGCAGACTGCCACGCAGCGGCCGTTGTTGACCTTGGCGAGGTGCTTGAGCAGATACGCTCCGCGGCCGCCGGCGCCAATGACGCCGTACTTCACCTGTTCCGGAGCACCGCTGCCGATAGTCGGCGCGGCGTCCAATTTAGAAAGGGCCAGGGCCGCTCCGGCGACTCCTGCGACCTTCATCACATCACGGCGAGTGAGGTCCTGCTGCTCAGACATGGGCTTTCTTTCAGTCTATTCCGTTCGGGAGTGCGCGCGCAATGCGTTTCATCCAGCGATTCAACGTTTTCCGGCACATGCGCCGCGCCGTCCCGCCACACGATATAATTACGTACTCATGCTTGAAGCGTTCGGCATGTCCGACCCGGGGTGTGTCCGCGCCAATAATGAAGACTACTATCTCCTGTTCCGAGATCGCGGGCTGTACCTGGTCGCTGACGGTATGGGCGGTGCCAACGCCGGAGAACACGCCTCCAAGCTCGCTGCCGAAACCGTAGCCGAGTGTGTCTGGAAGTCCGGCCGGAACGACCCGCAAACGCTGGCCGAAGCGTTTGAAGAGGCTAACCGGCGCGTGATTCAGCAGGCCAGTGCCGACTCCACCCTCGAAGGCATGGGCACGACGTTGGTGGCGGCGCTCGAATCCGGCCCCGACCTGTTGATTGCAAGCGTCGGCGACAGCCGCGCTTACGTTTTCCACGAAAACAAACTGCTGGCCATCACCGAAGACCAGACCTGGGTACATGAAGTCGGCCGGCGTATGGGCATGGACGAAGACACGCTACGGGTGCACCCCTGGCGGCACGTGCTGACCATGGCCATCGGCGTCAGCCCTGAACTACGCATTCACTCCTACGCGGTTCCGATGTCCGATGGCACGCAGGTGCTGCTCTGCAGCGACGGCCTGCACGGCGTGGTCGACGCTCAGGAAATTGCTGGAACGCTGTCGCGCCCCGAACCGATCGAGGAAAAGTGCCGCGATCTGATCGGCTACGCGCGCGAGGCAGGTGGGCCGGACAATATCACCGCTGTGCTGTTGCAGTGCGACGGACAGCGGCCCTGATGTGTTGTCGTAGGGCAGGCGTCCACGCCTGCTGCCGGGCCGCCGAAGAGCCTCAGCGGCCGCTAGGCATCCGCTGCAGGACTTCTTCGAGAATACCGGTGGTGGAATAGCCGGGCTCGAGCGGCAACGGCATCACTTTACCGCCGGCCGCTTCGACCTCCTCGCGGCCTGCGATGAAATGCGACCAGTCGGCCCCTTTTACGAGCACGTCCGGCAGTACTTCCGCGATCAGTTCGCGCGGTGTGTCTTCATCGAAGAACGTCACGGCATCGACGCATTCGAGCTCAGCAGCGACCTCGGCGCGCTGCTCCTGCGGAAGCACGGGCCGCTTGGGGCCCTTGAGACGCGCGACGCTGCTGTCCGTATTTAACGCAAGGATCAACACGTCCCCGAGCGAGCGCGCGCTTTCGAGCAGCCGCACGTGCCCGGGATGCAGCACGTCGTAGCAGCCGTTGGTGAACACCACCGTTTTGCCTGCGCGCTTCCAGGCGCGGCGCGCGGAGACCAGCGCTTCCCTGCTGTAGACCCTGCCCACGCGCGCTAGCGAATCCCTGCTTGTGACATGGTCTCGCGCAATTTCCGCTCGGCGTCCGGGCCCCAATAAGCACAATCGAGCTGTAGGAACACTGACGTGTAGGGAATGGTCATGTTCGTCTTGATGATTAGGATACGAAAAGTTTTGGCTGTATCGTCCAGCTTGGAGATGATCTGTTCGTGCGGGAGTTCGTGGACCGGCCGGCGCTGCAGCATAGCGCTCAGTTCGCTGCGATACTTCGATACGCCCGGTGCGGCGGACTCGTCGACAAACTTCAGCTCGGCGTCGGTGTATACGATCGGCGTTACGTGATGCGATGCGTCCAGCGCCGCCATCACGCTGTGCAGCACTCGGAGTTGTCCCGCGTTCGACACCACCGTCTCGATGCCCTCGCGCGACTGCAGCGGATAAGCCGAATCCGCCACCACGATCCAGTTGCGGTGACCGTATTCCGGAAGGCGCTGCGCGAGAATCGCTTGCCAGTCCTGTGCGGCGGCAGTGGACATGAAGAGTAAAGCAACGGCGAGAGGGCAGCCGGCAAACAGCGACCGGCCGCCCCACTTGGATATCTTCACAGGCCCTTCTTGCCCAGATATTCGATGAGATCGACGATCCGCATCGAATAGCCCCACTCGTTGTCGTACCAGGCGACAACCTTCACGAGATTGCCGTCCATCACCTTCGTCATCTGCGCGTCGACGATAGAGCTGTTCGGGTTATGCATCATGTCCGACGACACCACAGGATCTTCTGTATAAGACAGAATGCCCTTCAACTTGCCGTCGGCAGCCTGCTCGAGGGCCTGGTTCACTTCCTCGCTGGTCGTCCTTTCCTTCGTAACCGCGACTAAGTCGACCACCGATACGTCCGGCGTCGGCACGCGCATGGCATAGCCGTCCAGCTTGCCTTTCAACTCGGGTATTACGAGACCGATCGCCTTCGCCGCGCCCGTTGTGGTCGGGATCATGTTCAGCGCCGCGGCGCGCGCACGCCGCAGATCTTTATGCGGGAAATCGAGGACATTCTGGTCATTCGTGTAGCTGTGAATCGTGGTCATCGAGCCCTTCTCGATGCCGAACCGCTCATTCAGAACCTTTGCGACCGGGGCCAGGCAGTTGGTCGTGC
>JAICMB010000119.1 GCA_025929455.1 Bryobacteraceae bacterium
CACCGATCGCACGCAATACGAGCTCGAGCCCACCGTCATTTCGAACCTGTTCGACAAACACCGCGAGAAGCGGCGGCTGGTCAAGTTCGACGACATTCCGCCGCTGCTGGTGCACGCGGTGATCTCGGCGGAAGATAAACGGTTCTTCCAGCACAACGGCTTCGATCCCATTCGCATCATGAAGTCCGCGTATATCGACCTGCGCCGCGGGCGCAACGCGGAAGGCGCGTCCACGCTCAGCATGCAGCTTGCCGGTATGTTGTTCCTCGATCGCAGCGAACGCACCTGGCGCCGCAAAATTCCCGAAGTCCTGATCACCCTCGATCTTGAACAGCGCCTGAGCAAGCAGCAGATCTTCGAGTACTACGCCAACCAGGTCCCGCTCGGCCAACGCGGCAGCTTCAGCATTCGCGGATTCGGCGAAGCGGCGCAGGTGTATTTCGGTAAGGACCTGAAGCACCTCACGCTGCCCGAAGCCGCCACGCTCGCCGGCCTCGTTCAGCGCCCCAGCTATAGCAACCCCTTCCGCTGGCCGGAGCGCGCCAAAGTCCGCCGCAACATCGTTCTCAAATTGATGAGCGAAAACGGCTACATCACCCCTACCGAATACGCCAGCGCCGCGGCCTCGCCCATGGTCGTGGAACGGCGCGGGATGGAATCGACCGAAGCGCCGTATTTCGTGGACCTGGTCAACGACCGTCTGAACGAAGACTTTTCCGACTACGATTTTCAAACCAACGGCTATCGCATCTACACCACGCTCGATTCCGACCTCCAGCACGACGCTGCGGAAGCGGTGCGCATCGGCATGGACGAGGTCGACAAACAGATGCGCCGCCGCAAGAAGCGCAATCCGAATTATCCCGATCCGCAGGTGGCGCTCATCGCGCTCGATCCCCAAACGGGCGATGTCAAAGCGCTGGTGGGCGGCCGCAACTACGGTGTGAGCCAGTTGAATCACGCCGTCGCCAAGCGGCAGCCGGGCTCCTCGTTCAAGGCCTTTGTTTATGCGGCCGCGATGAACACAGGTCTCGCCGGCAGCCCTCCGGTGCTGACTCCTGCCACCACCATCAACGACGAGCCGACCACGTTCTGGTTTGACAGCAAGCCGTATCAGCCCGCGAACTTTAAGCACGAATACTACGGCACCATTACGTTGCGCGACGCGCTCGCGCACTCATCCAACGTCGCCGCCGTGCGCGTGGCCGAGGAAACCGGTTACGGCGCGGTCGTCGATCTCGCGCGCCGCGCGGGCCTGAATATGGATATCCGTCCGACGCCTTCGGTGGCGCTCGGATCCTATGAAGTCACGCCGCTCGAAATTGCCGGCGGCTACACCATCTTCGATGATCGCGGCATCTGGTCCAAGCCGAATTTCATCGGCGGCATCACGGACGAGCACGGCAAAAGCGTTTACCAATCCAAGCCGCAACACCGCACCGTGCTCGATCCGCGCGTGGCGTTTCTAATGGACAGCATGCTGGAGCAGGTGGTGCAAACCGGTACCGGCGCGGGCATCCACGCGCGCGGAATCAACTTCCCCGTCGCGGGCAAAACCGGCACCTCGCATGACGGCTGGTTCGCCGGCTTCAGCTCCAAACTGATCTGCGTCGTCTGGGTTGGCTTCGACGATAACCGCCAATTGGATCTCGAAGGCGCGCATTCCGCGTTGCCCATCTGGGCGGAATTTATGCGGCGCGCGCACCAGCACCGCCAGTATCGCGACGTCTCGGAATTTGAGCCGCCCGCCGGCGTCGTCAGCGCGCAGATCGATCCGCTGTCGGGCGATCTCGCCACGCCGGGCTGCCCGTCGCAGCGCACCGAGTATTTCATCGACGGCACTCAGCCGGTGCAAAGCTGCCCGCTGCACGGCGGCGGCGCCATGCAGGTCGCCTCCTGGGACATGGCGCCTCCCGCCGCGACCCCGGCCGGCAACGCTGCCGGTACACCCGCGGTGCCCGCCGTGAACACTCGTCCGCAGAACCTGCCGCCGTTGCAGCGGCCCCGCGGTATCACCGGCGAAGCCGTGCCGCCGCCCACTTCACCAGCCGCGCCGCCCCCGCAAAAGAAGAAGGGCATCTTCGGACGGATTCGGGATATATTTAGGTAGAAACGGGGGCCGGCAATGTTCGGCATAACCAGTGCAGTTTTCGTTTTTGCCTTAGCGGCCGCAGCGCCGTACAATTCCCAGCTCGAGACGCCGGAGCACACCGTCGCGGATGTGCGCGGCCCCACCACGAAAAGCGTGCCGCCGGAAGCGGTGCGCCCGATCACTCCCGAACTGCGCGCCGATGTATACATGGCGCGCAAGATGTACCGGGAGGCGATTGAGACCTATGAGCAGGCGCCCCAAAACGCTGTTATCCTGAACAAAATCGGCATCGCATATCACCAGATGCTCGATTTCCGAACCGCGGAAAAATATTACAAGCGTGCGATTAAGAAAGACCCGCATTACGCGGAAGCGATCAACAATCTCGGCACCATCGATTACACGAAAAAGAGCTACCGCCGGGCCGTGAAATTGTACAAGAAAGCGCTGCGCTATCGTCCCAACGCCGCGTCCATCTACAGCAATCTCGGCACGGCGTACTTCGCGCGCAAGGACTACAAGCGCTGCGCCATCGCATATCAGAAAGCACTGTCGCTCGATCCCGATGTCTTTGAAAGACACAGCTCCAACGGCATTCTGCTGCAGGAACGCACCGTCGAGGAGCGCGCCAAATTTCACTTCTTCCTTGCGAAGACCTACGCCAAAGCGAACATGAACGACCTTGCCTTGCGCTATATAAGGAAGGCGCTCGAAGAGGGTTTTAAAGAGCGCAAGAAGTTTGAGGAAGAGCCCGAATTCGCCAATTTGCGGAAGCTGCCGGAGTTTCAGGAGCTGATGGCCCTGGAGCCGCGTGTATTGTAGCCGCACGCGGTTGGTCCTGGCAGTAGCGGGTTGTGCGGCGTTGGCCGCCTGTTCCCACAGTAATCGCGAAGAATCCGGCGTCCCTCGTGTCGCCGTGCTGCCGTTTGAAAATCTCACGCCCGATGCCGGTATGGACTGGCTCAGCCGCGCCACCGCCGCGGCGATCGTTTACGATCTGACCGGCGCGCCCGACCTTTACGCCTTCCGGGTCGATTCGATCCGCGACGCCCGCGTCGCGCACGCCAATCGCATTCTGCAAGGCTACTTCGCGCGCGAAAAAGGCGCGCTCGCGTTTCACACCACGCTCGAAGATACCGAGCGCCGTAAACGCGTTCAGGATTTCGTTGTACACGGCGATGGCTTGACCGCTTCGAATGAGATCGCAAAAAAGCTGTGGCCGCAGGCGCGAACCTTCAAGACATCCGCGCAGGCATTTCAAGCTTACGGCGAGGCTCTGCTGGGCCACACACCTTTTGAGGACGTCGTCAACCGTGACCCGAACTTCGCCGCGGCGTATCTGACTTGGGCTGAATCCTCCAGCGCTGCCGGACGCGCGCAGCAAGCTGCCGAAATCGCCGCAAACGGGTTGCGCCAGGCGCACAACCTCGACGCGATCGATCGCACGGAGCTGGAATTTCTCTACGCGACCGCCATCAACAATGCACCCGCGCGTCTACAGTCCGTCCGCAAACTCGCCTCGCTCTTGCCGGCGGACGGCAGCGTGATCGAAACCGCGGGAGAACTGGAGTTTGCCCGCCACGAATTTGCGCGCGCCGCACAGGACCTCCATCAGGCCGTCGCAGTGAACCCGGATAACGCCGCCGCTTGGAATCTGCTCGGATATACGCAAGCGCGCCAGGGCGATTTTGCGTCGGCGCGAACCAGTCTCGAGCGCTACGGCCAGCTCGCCGCCCCCCACGACGCCAACCCGCTCGATTCACTGGGCGAGCTTTCGTTTGCGCAGCGCGATTTCGCTGCCGCCGCAAACTCCTTCGTGCAGGCGCACAAAACGAACCCGGCGCAGTTTGCCGGCCGCGAGTTGTTCAAGGCGGCCATAGCGCAAATCATGCTGGGCGATCCCGCGCAAGCGGACACGCTGTTCCAGCAGTTCAATAAGCCGCGTATCGCGCGCGATCCGGTGGGCGCGGCCTTTGAGCAGGCGCAATGGCTGTTCGTGATGGGGCACAAACGCGATGCTCTTGCCGCACTCGACAAGCTCACCGCGCCCGAAGCGCGTTCCGCCGCGGTCATCGCCACGCAGAAGGCTCTGTGGCAGATCGAGACGGGCGCGCCGCGCTCACAAATTAAGATCCCGTTCACGCTGCCCGCCGGCGTCGAAGCACTGCTGGCGCGCGACTTCCCTGCCGCCATCGCACCGCTGAAACAGGCATACGAAAACACGCCCGCCAACGGCGATGGACAAGCGCGCTTGCTGCTGGCCTGGGCCTACGTCGAAACCGGCCACGCCGACGCCGCCATCCCGCTCCTGCGCGCGATGCCGGTCCCGTTCACGTCCGGCAATCCAGTCCTCGCCACTCTCGTATTCCCACGCGCGCTATACATCCTCGGCGCGATCGATCGCGCGCAGGGCAAAGCGGACCAAGCTCGCAAATACTTCGATATTTTCAAGCAGTACAACGGCGACCTCCCCGACTACGTCGGCTTTAAACTATCGGATACTCCACCAAAGTGACCGTGGATAAAGCTTCGGGATGCACAAGGTTTTACGCAGGGTTGTTAGCCGGAGGTAGGGACGGCTGCTTTTTTCGTGTAGATCGAGGCGCTGATGGATGCTAGCTAGTGTCCTGAATGAGAACTTGGTTAAACCCACGGAGGCTCTACCTACGTTCCCGAGCTTCGAGCCAGGCGCGGACGTCTTGGTCAGGAACGGTCTCCCCGCGCGTGCGACAGCGGCCTGGCTGTCCCGCATCTTGCGCTCGAACCACTCGTTATAACTGACCAGGTGGGTCGACAGCTTCCTTGAGCAGTTCGTCGGCGCCGCGACGGGTGCGCCGCGCGAACTCATTCAGCTTGGCTTCGGTTTCCGGCGTCAGATGCAGTTCCATAATCGCCTCCCAGTGTAGCGGCCCGTGGTTGGGATGTTTTGTTCGGGTCGGCCCTTCGTCCTCATCTAACTAAACCAACGCCCCGCACACGCCCCCGCACCCTCGCGTTAATCTCAAAACCATGTTGAACCGTCGGATCGTTGTCGTTGCGCTGCTTGCTTCCCTGCCCGCCGCCGCTGCCGGCATCACGGGCACCTGGAAAGGCGACATCCACACCCCACGCGGTCAAACGCGAAGCGTCGGATTCGCGTTTATTCAAAACGGCAATGCCTTCACCGGCTCCATGGAATGGCGCCAGGGCGACCTGCCCGTATCCGACGGCAAGATCAACGGCAACACCATCAGCTTCGTAGTGAAGCGCGACGTCGGCATCCAGGAGCAAGTGCTGCATTACAGCGGACGCATCACGTCCGAGGGAATCGAACTGACCATGCCCGGTTTCGCCGGCAGCACGCGGCGAACGGTCACCATGCACCGCATCTCGAGCGAGCGCCCCAAGCCGCTGCAGCCGCCCGCGCCCAAGATCGACCTCGGCCCCCTCACGCGCACCGTGCCGTATAACGGGCTAGCCAAGACGCCGCCCATGGGCTGGAACAGTTGGAACAAGTTCCACGGCGACGTTTCGGACAAGATCGTTCGCGCAGTCGCGGACGCGATGGTCACCAGCGGCATGCGCGACGCCGGCTACATCTACGTCAACATCGACGACACCTGGCAAGGCCAGCGCGACGCCCAAGGCAACATCACGCCGAATGAAAAATTTCCGGACATGAAAGCGCTCGCCAAATACGTCCACTCGAAACGGCTGAAACTCGGCATCTATTCCTCACCGGGACCGAAGACCTGCGCCGGATACGAGGGCAGCTTCCGGCACGAAGCCCAGGATGCGCGCACCTACGCAAGCTGGGACATCGATTACATCAAGTACGACTGGTGCAGCGCCGCGCGCGTTTACCTGCCGAAATCCATGCCCGAGGCCTACGCCATCATGGGCCGCGCCCTACAGGCAACCGGGCGGCCGATCGTCTATAGCCTGTGCCAGTACGGCCTCCTCGACGTCGGCGAGTGGGGCGGCAAGGTGAGCGGCAATCTGTGGCGCACCACCGGCGACATCGGCGACAACTGGGCCTCCATGTCGCACATCGGCTTCGATGAGCAAATGGGCCGCGCCAAGTACGCCGGACCCGGCCACTGGAACGACCCCGACATGCTCGAGATCGGCAACGGCGGCATGACAGACACCGAGTACCGCACCCACATGAGCCTGTGGTCGCTGCTCGCCGCGCCGCTGCTCGCCGGAAACGATATCGCCAACATGAGCGCCGCAACGAAGGCCATTCTACTGAACAAGGAAGTAATCGCGGTGGATCAGGATGCGCTGGGTAAAGAAGCGGTGCGCGTATCGAAGAACGGCGACCTGGAAGTCTGGGCACGCCCGCTCGCCGGCAGCGCGTGGGCAGCCGGCCTGTTCAACCGCGGCCCCGCTGCCGCGCGCGTCACGGCGAAATGGTCCGACATGGGCATCTCCGGCCGCCACCACATCCGCGACCTGTGGCAACATGGCGACATGGGCGCCGCCGCGGACGCCTACACCGCCGAGGTCCCCAGCCACGGCGTCGCCCTGATCCGCATCCAGTAGGACAGCCGGTCTCCGCCGGCTGTCCTCGTCCGCAAACGGAATAACCGGCAGGGCGGCCGAATCTTCGTTTGCTACAATTTCCAGTAATCCGGCCGTGCACGAGCCGCGCGCGGCGGTCTACTTGTCTCGAAGCCGCATCCGGCTCAGGTTCTGAACATGACTGCCGCCGCTCCCCCCGTTCTGTCGATAAGCCGTGCCCAACGCTTCCGCGAACGGCTGCGCGACAGCGTCATGGTGGCCGATGGCGCGATGGGCACCGTCCTCTACGGCCGTGGTGTGTTCATCAATCGCTGCTACGACGAGCTGAACCTTTCGTCTCCGGCTCTCATCCGCGAAATCCATCAGGACTACGTCAAGGCTGGCGCGGAAATTCTCGAGACCAACACCTTCGGCGCCAACCGGCTCCGCCTCGCCGCGTTCGGCCTCGTTGAGAAACTCCGTTCGATAAACGAATCCGGCGTTCGGCTGGCGCGCGAAGCTGCGGGCGACAGCGCATTTGTGGCGGGCGCCATCGGCCCCCTCGGCGTCCGCATCGAGCCGCTCGGCCCGACGTCGTTCGCCGAAGCGCGCGAACATTTTCGCGAGCAGGCCGCCACCCTCGTCGCAGCCGGCGCGGACTTGCTCATCCTTGAAACCTTTTACGACCTGAACGAAGTGCGGGAGGCCATCTTCGCTGCACGCGAGGCTGCCGGACCCGACATCGCGATCGTCGCGCAATTGACCTGCGATGACAACGGCTGCCTGCGCGACGGCACCAAGCCCGAAACCTACGCGCGCAAGCTCGACGAATGGCCGGCCGATGTCGTGGGCCTCAACTGCTCTACCGGTCCAAAAGCGGCGCTCGACGCATTGGAACAAATCCTGCGCTATACGCGGAAACCCACCAGCGTTATGCCCAACGCCGGTCTGCCGCAGCGTGTCGAAGGCCGCAACATCTATCTGTCCTCGCCCGAATACATGGCACAGTACGCACGGCGTTTCCTCTGGGCGGGAGCGCGCGTCGTGGGCGGCTGTTGCGGAACCACCGCCGAGCACATCAGGGCCATTCACGCCGAGGTTCGTTCACTGCACCCGGTGCGGCCGAAGTCCACTGCCGTCCTCGACCAACCGGAAACGAAGGTCAAAGCGCTTCCGAAGGTGCCCGTAGCGCAAAAGAGCCGGTTGGGCGCGAAACTGGCCGCCGGGAAGTTCGTCGCGTTCATCGAAATTCTGCCGCCCCGCGGAGTGGACGCGAGTAAGGAAATCGAAGGAGCGCGGCTGTGCGCGGCGAATGGCATTGACTGCATCAACGTTCCCGACGGTCCGCGTGCGAGCGCGCGTCTCAGTGCGCAGGTCACCTGTCAGTTGATCCAGCAGCAGGCCGGCATCGAAGCCGTGATGCACTTCTGCTGCCGCGACCGTAATATTCTCGGCATTCAATCCGAGCTGCTTGGAGCGCACGCGGCGAGCGTACGCAATCTCATTTGCATCACGGGCGATCCGCCGCGCATGGGCACGTACCCCGACGCGACTGCGGTTTTCGACGTGGACTCCATCGGCCTGGCGAACATCGTCAATAATCTGAACCAGGGCCTCGACATCGGCGGCAACTCTATGGGCTCGCAGACCGCGCTCTTGCTGGGCGTCGGCGCGAATCCGGGCGCTGTCAATATGGATGAGGAGATCCGGCGCCTGGAGTGGAAAGCGCAAGCCGGCGCGGAGTACATCGTGACTCAGCCCGTGTTCGACCTGCACTTGCTCGAACAATTTCTGAAGCGCTCGGCGCATTTGAAGCTTCCCGTCATCTGCGGCGTGTGGCCGCTGGTAAGCTATCGCAATGCGGAGTTCATGGTGAACGAGCTGCGCGTCCCGGTGCCGGAGCGCTACATGGCTCGCATGCGCGCGGTTGCCAATGCGGAACAGGCGCGGCACGAGGGCGTC
>JAICMB010000390.1 GCA_025929455.1 Bryobacteraceae bacterium
ACTATAGCGGAGGGCAGCCAGCGGAGACTGGCCGCCCCACTGGCGAGCAGGTTATTTGCGGGGTTGATTGGGGAAGGCGCGGGCGTACTGGACGGGCAGGGGGACGGCGGTGCCGAGCGCGTGCGCGGCTTTGATCGGCCAGTAGGGTTCGCGCAGAAACTCACGGGCGAGGAAGACCAGGTCGGCGGAGCCGTCGCACAGGATGTTGTCGGCCTGCTCGGGTTCGGTGATGAGACCGACGGCGCCGGTTAGAATGCCCGCTTCACGTCGAATGCGTTCGGCAAAGGGAACCTGGTAGCCGGGCCGCACGGGAATCTCAGCGTGGGGCGTCGAGCCGCCGGAGGAGCAATCGATCAGGTCCACGCCGAGCGGGCGGACGGCGCGCGCAAGCTCGACGGAGTCGTCAATGGTCCAGCCATCATTGACCCAGTCAGTCGCCGAGATGCGCAGGAACAGCGGCATGCTGCCGGGCATGATCTTGCGCACGGCTTCGATCACTTCGAGCGCGAAGCGGATCCGGTTTTTGAAGGAGCCGCCATACTCGTCGGTCCGTTTGTTCGACAGCGGCGACAGGAACTCGTGCATGAGATAGCCGTGCGCGCCGTGCAGTTCGATGACGTCGAAGCCCGCGGTCAACGAGCGTTTTGCGGCAGCGGCGAACGCGTTCGCGATGACCTGTATCTCGGAGACGCTGAGCTCGGCGGGAACGGGAGAGGCGTTGTCGAAAGCGATCGCGCTCGGCGCGACCGGTATCCAGCCGCCTGCGTCGGGAGCTACCGCGCCGCGGCCGTGCCAGGGGACGTGCGTGCTGGCCTTCCGCCCGGCGTGCGCAAGTTGGATGCCCGCGGCCGAGCCGCGCTGCTTCAGAAAGCGGACGATGCGCGCGAGCGGCTCGATGTGTTCGTCTTTCCAAATGCCCAGATCGCAGGGCGAGATACGGCCGCGCGCTTCGACAGCCGTTGCCTCGCAGAAGACGAGTCCGGCGCCGCCCACCGCGCGGCCGCCCAAATGCACCAAGTGCCAATCGTTCGCGAAGCCGTCTTCGGACGAATACTGGCACATGGGGGAAACGACAATGCGGTTCGCAAGGGTGAGCTTGCGGATCTGCAGAGGGGCAAAGAGGTGCGCTTCGGCGCCTTCGGGCTGGGCGGCGTCGCGGTGGGGCGCTTCAAGTATGGCCATATGTTGTGGATGCGAATGCGGAGCGGGGTGGTTCGCGGTGGTAAAATTTCGCAATGCAGTCAGCGCGCGCGGTTCAGCCCGTTACCGCTCCCGTCGAAGCGCCGCCTAAATACTCCGCGCAACAGCGGTATGTCGCGCTCGACGCGTACCGCGGGTTCATCATGATGATGCTGGTGTCGGGCGGCTTCGGTTTCGCGGAACTGGCCAAACGGCGGCCGGAGTTTACCGGGCTCGCGAACCAGTTCGATCATATGCCGTGGCAATGGATCACGTTCTGGGACCTGATCCAGCCGGCGTTCATGTTCATGGTCGGGGTGGCGATGCCGTTCGCGTTCGCGCGACGCATCGAGAAAGGCGCCACGCAATCCGAGCTCTTCCGGCACGTCGTAGCCCGCAGCTTACGGCTGATTCTGGTGAGCGAGATCCTCATTTCGATCGGCGCCGGCCACATGGAATTTCAGCTCATCAATGTACTGGCGCAGATCGGTATCACGTACTTTCTCTGCTACCTGATCATGCAGCTCCGCTTCCGGTGGCAGGCGGCGATCGCGGGCGCCATTCTGGTGGGCTACTGGGCGCTGTTCGTGGCGTTTCCGGGGACCGAGGGGCCGTTTCTATCGAAAACCACGAACGTGGGCGCGGTGATCGATACGTACGTGTTCGGACATCCAAATGAGGACAACTGGACCACCATCAACTTCCTGACCAGCACCGTGACGACGCTGTGGGGCATATGGACGGGCCGGCTGCTACAGAGCAAACGCTCGCATCGTGAAAAGATGCAGATGATTGGCAGTTGCGCGGTACTGTGTCTCGGGCTGGGCCTGCTGATCGAGCCGTGGAACCCGATCGTGAAGCGCATCTGCACGACATCGTTCACGCTGTACAGCGCGGGCTGGGTGCTGCTGATGCTGCTGGCGTTTTATTGGGTGGTCGAGGTCCGCGGATATAAGAAGTGGACTTTTCCGCTGGTTGTGATCGGGGCCAATTCCATCTTTATTTATTCTGTTCACCAGGTGTTGCAGCACTGGTTGGACCGCGCGGTGGGCGTGTTTACGCTCCGGTTTGAATGGATCGGCGATTTCGCGCCCGTGGCGCAGGCCTGCGCGGTACTGGCCGCGATCTGGTACCTGGCCTATTGGCTGTACCAGCGAAAGATTTTCCTGAAACTGTGAACCTCGTGCATCGCCGGCTGTGCGCATCGACGCGCTGGCGGCGGATGGTAAAAGATAACGTCGTGCCGTGGGCGCTCGAAGGCGTGGACCTGGGGACTGACTCCATCGAAATCGGTCCGGGGTATGGCGCGACGACGGACGTCCTGCGCGAAAGAGTCGCGCATCTCACCTGCATAGAGGTGGACCCGCGCCTGGCCGAAAAGCTGCGGGGCCGCCATGCCGGCGGGAACGTGACGGTGGTGAACGAGGATGCGACCGCGATGCAGCGGCCGGACCGAGCCTTCGATAGCGCGGTGTGCTTTACGATGCTGCATCACGTGCCGTCGGCGGCCTTGCAGGACCGCCTTTTCGCGGAAGTCGCGCGAGTGCTACGGCCCGGCGGAGTGTTTGCGGGCACCGATAGCCGTAACAGCAGCGTATTTCGCCTTTTACACCTGTTCGACACGATGGTCGTGGTGGATCCGGAGAGTGTGCGGGAGCGGCTGGAGGCGGCGGGTTTTGAGGACGTTCGGGTGGACGTTAACGCCCACGCATTCCGTTTTCGGGCTCGCAAACCGTTGTAACGGCTGAAAAGTGTAAGCCTACTGAAATTCGTAACGGCCGGGAGAAATTATCCCGAAAGAAAGATTTCGTGAAACCAAACCAGTGCGGGAAACGTTCGTCTATATAGACAAAGCAGCGAGCCTCCGTGCGGATCCCCCTTTCCCCAACAACCAACCCCCGCACGGAGGCTTCTTTTTGAGGCTCGCGCCCAGAATGAGGTGTTGCTTACGCCGACTCGCGGCGGGGTCGAAGGCTGACAGACTCGTCGTTGAAGTTTAACGCCGAACGGGTTGGAATTCAAGGGTAAAGTAAGAGATACGCCGAGGTTTCGCCGGTGCTGTGGCGCAAACGTTACGTGCGTAGGGCACTGATCAGGCGCGGCAGTGCGGCTATGAGCAGGCTTGCGGCTGACGCAGCGGCGGCGTAGCCGAGCTGCGGCGCGGCTTTGACCATGGGCACGATGAGCGGAGATAAATGCGCCGGTGTCGCGAGGCTGGCCCCGGCTGCTGCCATTACGCCGCACGCGGCCACGCCAGTGGCGAAACGAAGCCACGGGAAATGGCTCGGCGCCGGCTCGGAGGCAGCTTGACGAACGGCCGCCATGACGTTCGCGGTGAATTGGGCGGAAGGCCGCGGATGCTGGTCGGAGAGAAGGACGCGATCAAAGTTCATGCTTGCTCCAGGGCGGCGTTGGCGGCATACGTTTCGAGATGCGGGAAGCGGCGGCGCAGCAGTTCGCGGCCGCGGTGCAGGCGCGCTTTCAAGGTGCCTTCGGCGACGCCGAGCACACGCGCAGCTTGGCTGAGGTCGCACTCTTCAAAATAGTAGAGGATGATCGCTTCGCGATAGCGTTGCGGGAGTGCCAGCACGGCGCGACGCACGGACTCGTCGCGCTCGCGCTGCTCGAGGCGGGCGTGTGTACCGGCGTCGCTTGCGGCGGTGCGCGCCGGGTCGAGCGCGATGGCAGGTTCTCCTTCGGCGCGCATCCGCGAGCGATACGTGTTCACCGCTATGGCGGTGAGCCACGTGGAAAAGGCGGCGTCGCCTCGAAAGCTCGCGAGAGAACGGAATGCCTTCACAAAAACTTCCTGTGCCATGTCCTCGGCCCGGTACCGGTCGCGGCAGAAACGCCATGCCAGGTTGATCAACCGCTCCTGCCAGCGCCGCACGATCCCTTCGAACGCGTCGACATCACCCGCCAGAACACGGGCAGCATCGGCGGCATCCTGGTCGTGCTGTCGCATCG
>JAICMB010000196.1 GCA_025929455.1 Bryobacteraceae bacterium
AATCTCGTATGCATTGTGTTTTGCAATCTGGATGCGTTCACGAGAAAGTACGCGGTGGACGCCGCGCAACAGTTCGTGAAAAACCAGCTTGAGCCGAATACCTGGGTCGCGGTGTTCAATCTCGCCTCGCAACTCACCGTTTTGCAGCCGTTCACGACCGATAAAAATCAACTCATCGCAGCAGCTAATCGTGCGTTCACCGGCATGACCGCCGACTTCGTGTCGATGGCCACGGCGGTTCGCAGCGCATCGCCGCTGCTCGCCTACATGGCCGTTACGCAGAGCGGAGACCCGCGGAGCGGCGGCACGATATCAGCTACACAGGTGATTTCCGGCGGTGAATTGAATGTGCGGGCGATCGTCGGAGCGGATGTCGCCACGGGCCCGAGCGCGAGTATCCAGCGTGGCGACCTCGCTCTACAACGCCGCGACTTCGGCGGCATCGAAGCCCGGCGCGAAATGGATCAGATCGACGCGATGGTTCGCCAACTTTCCACGCTTCCCGGCCGCAAGTCGGTGCTGCTGTTCAGTCCAGGACTCGCGACCACCGGCGATCCCGACCTTTTTAAGGCCATGGTGGACAAAGCCAACAAGGCCAAGGTGACGGTATACCCAATTGACGTAACCGGTCTCGCCCCCGACCTCGATCAGAGCCAGGCGTCGAGCATCGCTCTGAACCATGTCGCCGGTTTGAGCGCGTCACAAGGCAAACGCGGCAGCGCGGCCACGGCCCAAGAGGTCGAGAAGATGCACGAGGGCGATTACGTCCTCGATGCCGTGCGAACCACGAACACGCAATCCAGCCTGCGTGCACTAGCCGAAGACACCGGCGGGTTTTTGATCGGCAGCACCAACGATCTGCGCAAGCCGTTTCAACGCATTCTCGATGAAGTCGACACGCATTACGAACTCATTTATCAGCCGTCCTCCGATGTGTACGACGGCCGGCTGCGCACGATCGACGTGAAGGCGGATCGCCCCGGCCTGAGCATACAGACTCGCGGCGGATACTTCGCGCTTCCGGTGTTGAGCTCGACTTCGCAACCGCTCACACCCGGCGAGATGGCGGGACTTGCAGCGCTGAGCATGAAAGATCCTCCGCGCGCATTTCACTTCGATAGCGCGGCATATCAATTCCGGCCCGGCGCCGCTGCTTCACAGAACGCCGCAGTGTTCGAAATTCCCGCGGCGAACATCGAGGCTGCGCCCGTGCCCGGCGGCGATCAGCGCCGTATGCGCGTCGATCTGGTCGCGCTCGTAAAAGACTCCAGCGGAGAGGTCGTGGACAAGTTCAGCCGCGATGTGAGCTACGACGTGCCCCCAGCAAATCTTGCGAAAGTGAAGCAGACTTCCATCACCTTTTCGCATCCGATGAATCTGCCGCCGGGGCGCTACACGCTGGAGACCGCCGTGATCGATCGCGAAGGCGGTCGCGCCGGCACCAGTAAAACCTCATTCGAAAGCCCGCGGCCCAAAGGCGTGGGGCTGAGCAGCGTTGTCCTGGTGCAAGGCGTCGAGCCCGTGAAAGGCAAACGCGACACCGCGGACCCGCTCGAGTTTCAACCGAAGCCCAACGCGACACAGCGCGTGATTCCTGAGCTCGCCGGCACGCTGCCTGCCAACGCCAGCCCGCACGCGTTCTTCATCGTCTATCCCGACTCATCCATCGCGGAAAAGCCGAAGATCGAAGCGGAGTTCCGTCTCAATGGCGCAGTGGTCGCGAAGCAGACCGCGCCGCTGCCCGCGCCGGACGCGACCGGCGCCATTCCGATGATCATCCAAACCGCCGCCACGCCCGGCGACTGCGAGCTTCGCATCACTGCGGTGCAAGGCGCGTCCTCCGCGCAACAGACTCTGGTTTACTCCGTCAACGCAAAATAGACATGCTTTTTCGATCTCTATTGCTTTGCGTGCCCGCTGCGCTGCTGGCCGCGACCATGGCGTCCGCACCGCCCATCACCTTCGACGAAATCGCCGCCCACGCGGGAGTGCGGTTTTCGAGCAACAGCTCGCCGACTCCCCAAAAGCATCAGCCGGAACCGATGGTGGGCGGCGTCGCGATCTTTGATTACGATGGCGACGGATACGCCGACCTGTATTTTGTCAACGGCGCGGACATGCCGTCGCTGCGCAAGACCGGGCCGCAGTTCAGCAACCGGCTGTTCCGCAATAATCACGATTTAACCTTCACCGACGTAACTGCCAAAGCCGGCGTCGCGGGCGCCGGCTATGGCATGGGCGTTGCCGTAGGCGACTACGATAACGACGGCCGGCCCGATCTGTTCGTCACCAACGTGAACGACAACGAGTTGTTCCACAATAACGGCGACGGCACGTTTACGAACGTGACGGCGAAGGCCGGCGTTGCGGGCGGGAAGTTCGCCGGAAAGAAGATGTGGTCCGTCGGCGCGGCGTGGATCGATTACAACAATGACGGACTGCTCGATCTGTTTGTCGCCGACTACTGCCAGTGGGATCCGAACAACGAACCGCCGTGCATGATTAACGGCAACCGTGTGTCGTGCAATCCGCGCATGTATAAGCCGCTGCCGAACACGCTGTACCGCAATAACGGCGATGGCACGTTCACGGACGTTTCGGCCGAGACCGGCATTGCCGCGCACCCCGGCCGCGGCATGGGCGTGACCATTGCCGATTTCGACGGCGACGGCTTCTCAGATATCTTCATCGCGAACGACGATCTGCCGAACCAGCTATTTCATAACGTTGGCGGCAAGCGCTTCGAAGAAGTCGCCGACGATGCGGGCGTGTCGCTTGCGGAGGGCGGTAATGTTATCTCCGGCATGGGCGTCGACTTCCGCGATCTGTTCAACCGCGGCCTGCCGGATATCTGGCTTACCGCTATAGAAAAGCAGATGTTCCCGCTGTTCAAAAACCTTGGTCACGGCCAGTTCGCCGAGAATACCTCGATGGCGGGCCTCGGCCTCACGACAGCCGATATGTCGGGCTGGTCCAACGCGATCGTCGATCTCGACAACGACGGATGGAAGGACCTGTACGTGGCGCGCTCGAACGTCATCGACAACGTGGCGCAATTCACCAACCGCACCTACGGCGAGCCTAACACCGTATTTCGCAATCTCGGCAACGGCAAGTTCGAGGACGTGACCGGCGCGGCTGGCCCCGATCTTCAAAAGCTGTCGGTGAATCGCGGCGCGGCGTTCGGGGACCTCAATAACGACGGACGCATGGACTTGGTCGTCAATGTTCTGAACGGCCAGGCGAAGGTGTTTCACAACACGACTCGAAACGAAAATCACTGGCTGCTTCTGAAACTGAAGGGCACGCGCAGCAACCGTATGGGAATCGGAGCGCGCATCCGCGTAACGGCCGCGGGCGGCGCAGTCGAGTACAATCACGCGACGACCAGCACAGGTTACGCGAGCTCCAGCGATCCGCGCGTACACTTCGGTTTGGGCTCCGCGCGGACAGCAACCGAGATTCAGGTCACATGGCCCAGCGGGATCACGCAAGTGCTGCGCAATGTCGCGGCGGATCGAGTGGTGGAGATCACGGAGCCAGGGAGAAGCCATTGAAGAGACTGAGTTGCAGTTTCGCGCTCGCGGTATGCACGCTGGCCGCACAGAATACTGCGCCGCAACCCGAAGCATTGAGCCTCGTTCAACTGAAAGTAGTCGCGCTGGGTGACAATGGCGCGCCGGTGACGGATTTGAAGGTGAGTGATCTGCAAATAGCGGACCAGGGTAAGTCGCAGCAGATCGTCTATTTTCGCGGCGGACAGACTCCCTTCAAAGCGGCCCCGGTCCCCGCGAACGAAGTGTCGAACCGTACCGCGCCGTCGCCGCACGCAACCGTGATTCTTTTCGATCTGCTGAACGAGTCTCACTCGGACAGCCTCGACGTGTGGCACAGACTCGGCAAGTCTCTGCAGCAGCTTGACTCGGGCGATTCGCTGTTCCTGTACCTGCTTACGCTCGAAGGCAATCTCGAACCGATCCATGCCATCGGCAGAAACGCCGACGATCACACCTGGACCAAGAATGTCGAGAAAACGCTCGACAAGGCCATGAAGGCCGCGAGCCACGCGCGCCCGGCGCAGATGAAAGATGAAGAGCTGGTGGTCAAGAAAACGTACGTCGCGCTGGAGACGCTTGGGAATCAACTGACGATGTTTCCGGGCCATCGCGATATCGTCTGGATCACGTCCATTATGCCCAACGTTTGGAATCCGAAAACGCCGTGCAGCGGCGATTGGGTGGACTGCGCGCTGTACGTTCCGCACATGAGCGTGACGCTCGAGCGCGACGGCGTGGCCGTGAACCCGCTGTCATATACCAGCAGCCCGAGCCCGAACATTACGCGCGACCTGGAACAGATCGCCGGACTGAGCGGCGGATGGACGTACGCGGATCAGGACATTCGCGACGTGCTGAAGGATGTCGCCGCGAGCGCCGCGAACAGCTACACCGTTGCGTACGAACCGCCGGCAGAGAATTGGGACTCCAAGTTTCACAAGGTGCGCGCCAGCACCGAGCGCAAGGGGATCAAGCTTCGCGCGGAGACGCGCTATTACGCCTACCCGGACCGCCGGCCGCTGGCTTCCGTGGAGCAGGCGGTGCTTGCTGCGACGTATCGCGATCCGGCGGACGATTCCGACATTTGTATGCGCGGGTCGGCCACGCGCGGCGACGGAACAGTAAAGGTTCAGGTGCGCATCGATCCCGCGGACCTGCTGCTGCGCGAGGATGGCGGGCAGTACGGCGGCGCGATCACGCTGCTGATTTCAAACGTGGGCGCGTCCGGGCCGATCGGAGACCCGTCGCTGCGGAATTTCGCGGTGCACCTGTCGCGCGAGCAGCACGACGCCGTCATCAAGCAGGGCTTGCCGCTCACTCAGGATCAGACGATCACGCCCGCGGTGCAGAAGCTCCGCGTCTTCGTACTCGACCAGAACTCCAACGCCACCGGCTCGCTCACCATCCCACTCGCAGCGCATTGACGTGGGGTAGCCAGTCTTGCTGGCTGCCCATCGTCCGCATGCGCGAGAAAGCGCGCTCCTAGTGGCCCGGCAAACTCAGCGGGTCCTGCTGCATTTTCAGCCGCACATACTCGGCCTTCTCGCGCTGGGCGTCCGCTTTGCGCCCTGCCCGGCGATACGCCTGCTCCAAGTAAAAGTGCGTCTGCGCGTTGCCGGGCTGAAGTTTGACGGACTGCTCGAAATAGGGCACGGCCTTTGCAGGCTGATCCTTCGCGAGCAGCGCCCGGCCCATTTCCGCATCGCATAGCCAGTAGTAGCTGGGCAGCGCCAGCTTGCGCGCGCGCTCCACCAGTTGGATCGACACGTCGGGCGTGCCCTGCCGCGTGTTCAAAAACGCGCTCACCAGCAGCGCCTGCCAGTGCGTGGGATTGCCCTGCAGTTCTTTCTCGAACTGTGCAAGCGCGGCGCGCTGGTCGACATCCATCAGATACAGCCCGTATGCGTAATGCACACCGGGTTCCGTGGGATACGTTTCGAGCAGCTTCTTGAATCCGGCCTCGGCTTCCTGTGGGCGCTGCCGCGTAGCCGCCCACATCGCCTGTCCCGCCATCTCGACCACCTTGCGCCTGCTCTCCGAAAGTTTCGACGGTTCGGTGGAAACCGCCAGCGCGCACAGCCCGACCGCCTGCACCACCGCGGGAGCCATTTCCTGTGATTTCGCGAGCGGTTGCAACTGCGACATGGCCTGATCGAACAGCGACGAGCGGATCAAAATCATGGCCGCGCGCTGGCGTACCGCGGCCTCGAACTGCGTGTTCGATCCGAGTCCAATCTGTTCGCCTTTGGCGATGTGAATCAACGCATTCTTCACGTCGCCAAGTTCGTATTCGCACAGCCCGAGGAAGCCCCACGCGACGCCGTTGCCGGGCTCGAGCTCTAGTCCCTTATTAAATGCATCGATCGCTTCCTTGTTGCGGTTTAGCCGGTATAGCGCGCCGCCCATGTAAAACCAGCCTTGCGGCCACGCGGGGCGTAGGTCGAGCGCTTTCTTGTACAGCGCCGCGGCTTCGGCCGGCTTGCTGTCCAACGCCGCTTGAGCCTGCTGCGACAGGGAATCGAAATCGTCAGGCGCCGTTTGCGCCACGGCCATGGGAGCGAGCAGCAGCGGTACCAGCGCCGCCGCGCCTGCCAGCAGAAACCTCATTTTCTTCTAGCGTAACGCGGCTTATGATGAGACTTGATGCGTTTTCTCTGGCTTGCCACGGTGGTCTGTTCCGTCACCCTGGCCCAGACGCCCGACGCGGAACAGATCTTCCATGACGCCGTCGCGGCGCAAAAACGCGGTGATGACGCCACCGCGATCGCGAAATATCAGGAACTGCTGAAGCTCCATCCCGAGGTGGTCGAGGTGCGTGCGAATCTCGGCGCGGCCCTCGCGCAGACCGGGCGCTATGACGAAGCCATCGAACAGTATCGCGCGGCGCTC
>JAICMB010000609.1 GCA_025929455.1 Bryobacteraceae bacterium
CAAGATTGCTGAAGTGAATGACGCCCGCGCGCATTGCGAAGGTTCCGGTCATCTGAGACGACACATCGCTCGCGCCCGGCTTGGCTTCGTCCGGCTTGCCACGCGCGCGCAAGCTGAGCATATCCACTTTGTCCTGCACCTTCGGATTGCTGAAGTGGATGCGGGTGAGGGTGAAATCGCCGTTGATTGCGATCTTCTCAACTACGCTCTGGTCACCGGGCGGAATCTGCAGCTTCGCTCTCGTGCCGATGATTCCCGTCATGACGGGCGGGTCGGTGTGGACCGCGAGGTTCAGAAAATCTTGCAGCGCGCCGCCGGGAACATCGATGTCCAGTTCGATACTGTGGCCCTGATGTTTGTGATTGACGACCGCGCCGCTGGTCGTGAATGTCGAACTTCCCAGCGTCGCGCGTACCTCTTTGAGATACGTATCGCCGCTCGTGCCGTCGACCACTGCGCGGAACCGCGTTGCGAGCGGCATGGGATGATTGCCGGTATCGAGCGCGAAATTCGGAGTCGCCGTGGTTCCGTTGATTTCGATGTTATTGAGCCGGCCTTTGAAATCGCCCGTCGATGACAGTGTGCCGGCGATGCCTTTAATCGCGCCCAGGTCGGCATGCGTAAACGTGTAGCCCCCCGTGACCGGAGAATCGCCGGGCGAGTCTGGCTGCCATGGGCCGAATGCTCCAGAGGCGTGAATGTCGCCGGGCGGAACGGCGTTTGTAAGCACGGCCTGATATTGCCAGGGAGATGTGCCGCCCACCTCGTGCAACTCGATGTGCTTCAACTCGAACTGCTTCGGATCTTTGTCCGGTTTGTCGGTTCCGATCACCAGTCGCGATTTGTCGCAAACGATCGTATCGACGACGATCCTGATTTTGCCCTCTGACGGCTCCGGCGACCCGCCGTTCGAAGCAACGCCGTGCGCACCGTGGGGCGGAATTTCGATATCGAGATTGTCGACGTGCACCGTGCTCACATGCATGGGGTGCCGCAACAAGCCAATCACGCCCGAATGAAACGAAAAATGGCCAATGCTGATGAAGGGCGGCGCGGTTGCGGCCGCGTGCGAATCGTAGATGCGGAGGCCGCCGCCGCTCACTTCCAAGCCGCGCAATAGAGCGACGTCGAGTTTGGCGAGATCCACGCGCGCATGGAATCGCGTGCTCAAGGTCTCGACAATGCGGTTCTTGATCGTGGGCGCCGCGCGATGCAGCACAATCTCACCGCCGATGACGAGAGCCGCGATGATCAGGACGCCGCCGATGACAATCCAGCGCCACGGGACTTTACGGTGTTTTGACGCGGCCGCTTGTGCGGGTTGCGGCCCTTGCTGACTCATGCTGTTGATTAGAGTCGTTGCGGGCTAGTTTGTGCACAGTGCGTTCAGGCCACTTTGCGCTTGCGGCCGTTCGCTTCCGTTGTCAACCGTTTGATCAACGTCACTTCCACCGGCCGGTACGGCGCGCCATCGGTGCGGAAAATTTCGTGAAACCAGATCTTCGGCTCGCGGTCGGTGTAGGGGTGCTGCCAGGAGTCCCTGGGCAGGTACGTCTGCGTTTTGCCGGCGACGAGTCCCCAGTTAATCGCGCCGACGTGATACTTCAACGCGACCGGAAGCGAGCCCTCGAACGTGCTGCCGTTGCCGCGCGCCATGTACTCGGTGCAGACGATGGGGCGGTCCAGCCGCTGCAGCCAGACGATCCGTTTTTCGAACTCCGGCGGCTTGTCGTAGTTGTGGAAGGAAACTAGATCGGAGTCGCCAAGCTGGATGCGCTCCATGGGGTCGAGCTTGGCGTCGGAGGACCAGTCGCCCTTCCAAACGCCGCTGGTGAGCGGCTGCGTGGGATTCTGCGAACGCGCCCACGCGAATGCTTGCGGGAGCAGGTTGCGCACGAGTTCGACCTTGTTCGGCGGCTCCAGCTTGCCGTAGCTCGATCCATTGGTGTTATCGGGCTCATTCCAGATGTCCCATGCAAGCACGCGATTATCGTTGGCAAACGCGCCGACGACGCCCTTCACGTAGGCTTCAAGGCGCGGGTACTGCGCCGGGTCGCGCAGCGCGTCGGCGCCGGGCACCTGGACCCAGCCGCTGTTGTGTACGCCGGGGCGCGGGGCGGGCTGCTTGCCGAGGTGTGGATGCGGATTCCAGCAGGAGTCGAACAGCACGAACATCGGGCGGATATGATGCTTGGCGGTGATGTTTAAGAACGTATCGATGCGTTTGCGATAGCCGGCCGGATCTTCCTTCCAAACGAGGTCGTCCAGAAAGACCCGCATGGTGTTCAGGCCGATGTTCTGCGCCCAGCCCAGTTCCAGATCGATGCGCTTGGGGTCGAAGCTGTCGGCCTGCCACATCTCGATCTCATTTATGGCAGTCGCCGGTATATAGTTGCTGCCCACCAGCCAAGGCTGTTGAGCATACCAGGAGTTGGCCTGCTGCGTGGTCCAGCGCTCGCGGGCAAAAGCGTGAGATAGCGGGATCGCGAGGATGATGCAGCAGGCGGCCGGCAGAACTCGTTTCACTATTCCCATTCTGCACCAGGGTATAAGGGAACTGCCTGCAGCGGCGCATCATTAGTACCTATTCCCTCGCGCGCGGGCTCCCGACGCCGATAACACCCGTATAGAAAAATTGCTCCGCATTCCGCGCTGACACGCCCGTGCCGTTATGGTACGCGGGCGGCTTCGCGGGTGTTCCACGCGGGGAGTGCGCGTCGCCCGCGCGCTTTCGGGATTTGCCGCTAGGCCATTGGAAAGCAGTCACTTTCTGGAAAACTGTGGCGGGGTACGGACCTGGCGTAAAGTTTGCACCTTCAGGAATCGATGATGACCATGACCGCCGCCGC
>JAICMB010000373.1 GCA_025929455.1 Bryobacteraceae bacterium
GAAGAAGACACCTGGGACTCGCCCACGCTGGGCGCCTGGGGTATCGGGTGGCAGGTGATGCTCGACGGCCTCGAGATTACGCAATTCACGTATTTCCAGCAGTGCGGAGGCATCGACCTCGATCTGGTGCCTGCCGAAATTACCTACGGCCTGGAGCGCATTGTGGCGTTCCTGCAGAACGTGAACAGCGTCTACGACATTGAGTGGACGCCCGGTGTGAAGTACTCGCAAGTCCGTTTCGCCGACGAGCGGCAGTTTTCGGTTTATAACTTCGAGCTCGCCGATATCCCGACGCTGTGGAAGCTGTTCGAGCTGCATGAAGGCGAGGGCCGCCGCTTGACCGCCATGTACGCGGATTATGCCGACAAGGCGCGCTTCCCGGTGCTCGCCGCGTATGACCAGGTGCTGAAGTGTTCGCACCTGTTCAATCTGCTCGACTCGCGCGGCGCAATCAGTGTCACGGAGCGTGTCGCGGTGATCGGCCGCGTACGCAAGCTGGCGGTCGGGGTGGCGCAGCTCTGGTTGAATCAGCAGCAGCTTTCCTCCAGCGAGGCCGCCGCTTGAGCCTCCCGTTCCTGCTCGAAATCGGCACCGAAGAAATTCCCGACTGGATGATTCCGCCGGCGCTGAATTACCTTCAGGACAGCTTCCAGCGGCTGCTCGACGCGAACTCGCTCGGTGGCGCGGTGCGCCGCATGGACGCGACGCCGCGCCGGTTGACGCTGTTCGCAGACGGAGTGATTGCGAAGCAGCCGGACAGTGAGGAGATCGTGCTCGGCCCGCCGGCTTCCGCGGGACCCGGCGCGGCCGCCGGTTTCGCCAAGAAGATGGGCACGCGGCCGGACCAGCTCACGGTGCGGCAGACCGCCAAGGGCGATTACTACAGCTTTCAAAAATCCGTGGCCGGCAAACAGTCGGCCGCCATCCTCGCGGCTGAACTGCCGGCCCTCATTCTGAAAACCTACTTCCCGAAGACGATGTACTGGAACGGGAAGGGCACGTCGCGATTCATTCGCCCGGTGCGCTGGATCGTGGCGCTTCTCGACGGCGGCGTCGTTCCGTTTGAAATCGAAGGCGTGGGTTCCGGCGCGCACACGCAGGGGCACCGCATTCTGGGGCGCAAAGACGTCCCGGTTTCGATCACCAATTACGAACAACTGCTCGAGAGCCAGTACGTCATATTGTCCGCGGACCAGAGGCGCGCGCGAATCGAATCTGGCATTGCGAAGCTGGTTGAGGGCCGCGGTTTGCGAGTCAAACGCGACGAGCGACTGCTTGAAACGCTGGTCTACATCACCGAGTACCCGACGCCGATCCTGGGCGGCTTCGATGCCGAGTACCTGTCGCTGCCGCAGGAAGTCCTGATCACCGTGATGCGGCACCACCAGAAGTATTTCTCAGTGTCGTTCGACAACGGCGAGCTGGCGCCGCACTTCATCGCCGTCATGAACACCGTCGACGACCCCGACGGTCTGGTGCGGCACGGCAACGAACGAGTCTTGCGCGCACGGTTCAACGACGCGCGATTCTTCTGGGAAGCGGACCTCAAATGCAGGCTGGCGGACCGTGTCGAGGATCTAAAGAACGTCACGTTTCTAAAAGAGCTGGGCGCGCGCGGTAGTTACTTCGAGAAGACGCAGCGCACGGCCGAGCTGGTCAAAAAACTGGGCGGCAACGCGCATGCCGAGCGCGCGGCATTGCTCGGCAAATGCGACCTCACCACGGGCATGGTGAAGGAGTTCACGGATCTGCAGGGCGTCATGGGCGGGCTCTACGCGCGCGAGCAGGGCGAACCCGAAGAAGTCTGGCGCGCCGTCTACGAACACTACAAACCGCTCAGCATGGAGGACAGCATCCCGGCGACCGAAACTGGCCGCCTGCTGGCGTTTGCCGATAAGTGGGACACGCTGCGCGAGTGCTTCGCGGTGGGCCCGATCCCCAGCGGATCGAAGGATCCGTTCGCGCTGCGCCGCGCCGCGCAGGGTATTGTTCGCATCCTGGTCGAGGGCCGTCTGCCGGTGCAGCTTGAGGCGGATACGCCCGAACTGGCGGACTTTCTGCGCGACCGCGTCGAATACTACTTCCGCGAGGTCCGCGGCTTCCACTACGACGAAGTGCGCGCGGTGCTTGCGGCCGGATGGCACAACCCGCCGGACGTGGAAGCGCGGCTCGAAGCGCTGCGCGAAGTGCGGCCGACCGAGAATTTTGAGCCGCTCGCGGCCAGTTTCAAGCGCATCCGCAATATTCTCCGGCAGGCGAACTACGCGGGAGCCGGCGCCATTGACGAAGCGCTGCTCGAACCGGGCCCGGAACGCGACCTGTATGTCGAGTTTCGGCGCGTTCGCGCGGCCACCGAGGGCCAGCCCTATCGCGATGCGCTGGCCGCGGTCGCATCCATGCGGCCGCAGGTGGACCTCTTCTTCGATAAAGTTCTGGTAAACGCCAAAGAGCCCGCCGTGCGGCAAAACCGGCTGGCGCTGCTGGCGAACCTTCTCACGGAATTCTCGACGATCGCGGACTTCTCCGAGATCGTCACCGAAAAGCAAACCTAATCGAAACGGATCGGAAAACACATATGGCGAAACACGTTTACAGCTTCGGCGGGGGTACGGCCGACGGCGACGGCAAGATGAAAGACGTCCTCGGGGGTAAAGGCGCGGGCTTGGCGGAAATGAGCCGCGCAGGCGTGCCGGTACCGCCGGGATTCACGATTTCTACGGACGTCTGCATCATCTATTTCCAAAATGGCAAGCAGATCCCGCCGGAGATCGACGAAGAGATCGATCGCGCCCTCGACAAGCTCCAGGGCGAAATGGGCAAGCGCCTCGGCGATGCGGAGAATCCGCTGCTGCTCAGCGTTCGCAGCGGCGCGAAGTTCTCCATGCCGGGCATGATGAACACCATTCTCAACCTCGGCATGAACGACGAAACCGTCGAGGGGCTCGCGCGGCTCACGGGCAATCCGCGCTTCGCGTACGATTGCTATCGCCGCTTCATTCAGATGTACGGCGAAGTGGCGCTTGGCATCGATATGGGGAAGTTCGACGAGGTCTTCGACGAGCGCAAGAAGAAAGCGAAGGCGAAGCTCGACACGGACCTGTCGGATGCCGATCTGAAAGCGGTGATCGCCGATTACAAGAAGATCGTGCAGAAGGCGAGCGGCAAGCCTTTCCCGCAGGACACGCGCGAACAACTCAGCGGCGCCATCGGCGCCGTGTTCGGTTCCTGGTGGAATCCGAAGGCCGAGTACTACCGCAACATGGAGAAGATCCCTGACGACATCGGCACCGCCGCCAACGTGCAGACGATGGTGTTCGGCAACATGGGCGAATCCTCCGCGACGGGCGTCGGCTTCACGCGCGACCCCGCGACGGGCGACAAGGTGTTTTACGGCGAATTTCTGCAGAACGCGCAGGGCGAGGACGTGGTGGCGGGCATTCGCACGCCGCACCCCATCGCGGATCTCAACCAGCTCATGCCGGAATCGTACGCGCAGCTTCGCGAGATCACGACCAATCTCGAAAAGCACTACCGCGACATGCAGGATTTCGAGTTCACCATTGAAGACGGCAAGCTCTGGATGCTGCAAACGCGCAACGGCAAGCGTACGGGTCCAGCGGCCGTGCGTGTGGCGGTCGACATGGTGAACGAAGGCCTGATCAACCCGCGCGAGGCCGTGCAGCGAGTAGCGCCGAGCCAGCTCGATCAGTTGCTGCATCCGGTCTTCGACAACAAAACTTTGAAGGCGCTGCCCAAGGTCACCACCGGCATCAGCGCTTCGCCGGGCGCTGCGGTGGGCCGGGTGGCGTTCACGGCCGATGATGCCGTGGAAGCGGCCGAGAACGGGCCCGTCATCCTGGTGCGCAAGGAAACCACGCCGGACGACATTCACGGCATGGATAAGAGCAAGGGCATTCTGACCGCGATCGGCGGCAAGTCGAGCCACGCGGCGGTGGTGGCGCGCGGCATGGGCCGGCCTTGCGTGGTTGGCGCGGGCGCGCTTCGGATCGATGAACAGAAGAAGATCTTCACGGTAGATGCCGCGGGTAAGACGATCACGATCAAAGAAGGCGAATGGATTTCGTTCGATGGCGCTACCGGCGACGTCTATCTGGGCCAGGCCAAGACGGTGGAACCCGATCCGACCTCGGGTTCGTTTGGGCAGTTGATGACGTGGGCGGACGAGTTCCGCGGTAAATTTGGCGTGCGCGCCAACGCGGATATCCCGCGCGATGCCCAGGTGGCGCGCCAGTTCGGCGCCGAGGGCATCGGCCTTTGCCGCACCGAGCACATGTTCTTCGACGAGGCCCGCATCGCCGCCGTGCGCGA
>JAICMB010000412.1 GCA_025929455.1 Bryobacteraceae bacterium
CCGGAGATTACCTGGCGACCTGGCGCCGCGGTATCTCTATCGGGGGCAACCACCCCTGAATTGCTGTGGTCCTTGAGGGCTATCAATAATCGCTGCTGCTATCCGGTGTGCCGCGAAACTGGTGCGCGATGGGCGGCGGCGCGCTCGAGACCGGGCCCGAGATGCAGCAACGGGAATACGGCGGGCGCGTGCGGTGCGGCTGTGGAGGCGCTGAAGTTTGCGCGCCAGAGCGGCATGGTGCGGCGGCGGCGAGGCGGGTTGGCAACCCGCCGCAGGCTGACAGCCTGCCCCACATCGGAAAGCTTGCCCCACCTCACCAATAAAAAAGGCCGCGGGGGGTCCCGCGGCCTTTTTCCTCCTGACTTCAAATCGGGATTTTAATCGCCGAATGAGCCAACTTCCTCCCGAATGTCTTGCTTTTCCGTCTTGGGCGCCGCACTGATTCCGCCGATCTGCACCAGCGGTTCCTGCGGCGTCTCTTTCAGCACGTGCTCGCGGTACAGTTTCGCCATGCGTGCGTTCTCCGCCTCGCGCAGCTTTTCGTCGCGCGCGCGCTTCTTCTCCTCGCGCGCGGTCTTGGCAATACCTTTCTCGTCGAGATCGGTCTGCCGCTGGCGGTGTACATCGTCATCGCGCAACACCAGCGAGTGCTGCGCCGATTCCAGATTCACGGCCTTGCCGCCCGCGAAGATTTCATGCCGCCCGTGTTCGTCATACCACTTGGTCAGCGTGGCGGTCATGTGCATCTTCTCGATGATCTGACGCCAGCCCACGCCGGTGTTGTACGCGCAGAACGAAATCTCGCCCTGCTGTGTCGCGTACGGAATGATGCACTGCTCGGTACGGCGGAAATCATAGTTGAACAGATCCTGGAACCACATGCCCGCGATGAACAGGAAGTTCCAGCGGTCCGCGCGGCGGATGTCGATGTCGGTCCTCGTGCGATCGGCCGTAACCTTGCCGTAGTTCTTGTGCGACATCCCGAAGCACTTGTCGAATTTTGCGATCAGGTCCGTCAGCTTGAAGTGCGAGGGCGCCTTAAACGGATCGTAGTTGCGCAGCAACGCGAGCGTCACGCCCACCACCGACAGGAATCTGCCGCGGGCGGCATCATTGATGTGCGCGATGTCCTTGGCGAGCTGATCGGCTTTCAGAAACGCCGTCACGGGCGCGGCTTCCTTCGTTTCCTTGTCGACCATGATGGCCATGCCGATGCCGCAGTTCGGATGACAGCCGCAGCTCAACTGACCCCAGTCCGCCTCCGGGCCATGCACGAGATCGGCGAAGTCCGAGAACGTGCTCATGAACGAAATCGGGAACCAATCGCGCACCGGTTCGCCGATGCCGGTCTGATCCTTCACGTCGTGCGCGAGGTGCGAAAGCGTGTAGCGCTGCGCCTTCCGGCGCTCCTCCGTGATCGCTTCATCGCGTCCGGTGAACGACACCGGCTGGAACGACAGGAACGGAATCTTCTTGGGATTGTCGAGCGCGAACCGCACTACCGCGCCGACCTGCTCGTTGTTGATACCGTTGACGATCGTGATGACGGGAACGATGTCGACGCCCGCGCTCCACAAGTTCTCGATCGCGCGCATCTTTACATCGAAAAGATTGCCGACGGCGCGATGCGAATTCGCCGCGTTGCCGATCCCGTCGAACTGCAGATAGGCATAACGCAACCCGGCTTCAGCAGCCTGCTTCGAAAACTCCGGGCTCTTGGCGAACTCAATCCCGTTCGTCGCCGCCTGCACGCTGTTGTAGCCGACCTTGCGCGCATAGCGCACCGCATCCAGGAAATAGGGGGACAGCGTCGGCTCGCCGCCCGAAAACTGCACCGACATCTGGCGGCGCGGCTTGATCGAAATGGCGTTGTCGAGCAGCGTTTTGATATCTTCCCAGGTCAGCTCGTGCACGAACCCGACCTGGTTCGCATCCATGAAGCACGGATCGCACATCATGTTGCAGCGGTTGGTAAGGTCGATCGTGAGCACCGATCCGCGCCCGTGCGTGATGGTGCTCGATCCATGATTGTGCAGCTTTTCGTCGTTGTGCGCGCGGATGTCGCGGCCCGGGAACACCTGCTCCAGGTGCTGTGAAAACGCGGGGTCGATCGACATCACGTCCTCGAAGTGGCCGTGGATGGAGCATTCTTTCTCCATCACGATGCGGCCATCGCGCTCCACGATGTGCGCCTTGATCTCGCCGAGTTTTTCGTTCTGCAGGATCTCGACCGGCAACTCACCATCGAGAATCTTCTTGCGAGCTTCCGGAATGCACTTCGGACACAGGGAATCGGTTTCGCGCGGCCACCCTAACGGCGGCTTCTGCTTCTCCCAACTCTTCAGCAGCGGCTTGTCGGACCACTTGGGCGTGAAAGAAGGATTCCGATGGATCTGGTTCAGCCGGTCGAAAACCGTCCAGGCGGCGTTTGCCGCGACCGCGACGGCCTTCTCTGCGTATTTAATGGGCTTGGGCATAATCTCTCGTCTCTCTATAGAGTTCGCGTTTTTTGGACGCATTTTGCCGGGCACTTGCAGCGCCCGGTTGTTGCCGTATCAACCTTCTCCTCATCGTGGCTGAAAGCGCGCCTTGGATCGGCCGTGCCTTGTCCACCAACCGGAGTATACGAAAGCGCTGCGGGAAGGGACTACGACAAACAATTAAATTGTCTGTTTTGTTTGCCGTATGGGGATAATTCGGGTCTGAGCGGAGTAGCTGGATGAGCCTCTCCGGGCGGTAACATGGATACAGGTGAAGTCGAAGGAAGTCAAGAACTTAGCGCTTGACTGCGGTTTCGAACTGGCGGGCGTGGCAGCGGCCGTTCCGACGGGCGATTCCACGTACTATCTCGACTGGGCTGCGCGCGGGCTGGCTGGCAACATGCGTTACCTAACCGACCGTCGTGCGCAGATTCGTACCGATCCACGCCTGCTGCTGCCATCGGCGCAGTCGATCATTTGTGTCGGCAAACTGTACAACACGCCGCAGCCGTTCTCGAACATGGTTGCGGATACGGAGCGCGGTTGGATATCGCGCTACGCCTGGGGCGACGATTATCACGACGTGCTGCGCGCCGGGTTGGAACGGCTGGCGCAGCGCCTCGGCGAGCACGAATACAAGATCTGCGTCGATACAGCGCCGCTGCTGGAGCGCTCCTACGCGCGTGCCGCCGGTCTGGGATGGATCGGGAAGAACACGTGCTTGATCAATGAGCCGCTGGGGTCGTGGTTTTTCCTTGGCGAACTGCTTACGTCGCTCGAATTGGAGCCGGATGTTGCGGCGCCGGATCGCTGTGGCACTTGCACGCGGTGCATTGATGCCTGCCCGACTGACGCGCTCGCGCCCGGGGAACTGGACGCGCGCCGCTGTATTTCGTACTTCACGATTGAACTGCGCGGGGCTATTGACGAGGCGGCTAGGCCGGACATCGGCGCGCACGTATTCGGGTGCGACATTTGTCAGGAAGTTTGCCCGTGGAATGGGCGCGCGCCGGTCACGAGTGAACCGGCGTTTGCGCCAAGAGAAGTGGCGCCGCCGCTGGAGCGGCTGGCGGGGTTGAGCGAAGGCGAATTTCGAGAGGCGTTCCGCGGGAGCGCGGTGAAGCGGGCGAAGTATAGCGGGTTTCTGCGGAATGTCGCGATCGCGATGGGCAATAGCGGGCAGGCGAGCTGCCGGCCGGCGCTGGAGCGGTTGAGGTGTCATGCGGATGCGACCGTTGCCGAAGCGGCCGGATGGGCGCTGAGGCGTTGCGGTACGGAGTAGTTTCGTTGCCAGCCTCACAAGCTATGCGGTTGGCTCTTGTGCGGACGAGGGCCGGTTAACAACCTGCCCGCAGAGCAGCGGAGCCGCAACCAAACCGTACGCGACGGCTTATAGGCCGAGCGTTTTCTGTAGCGGGCGAAGCGGGTCTGGAGACCCGCTGCAGGCCTGGAGGCCGGGCCCACGACGGAATCTGCGCATGCTGCGAAGAAATTAGGATGTAGTAGTACACGCTCTACTAC
>JAICMB010000308.1 GCA_025929455.1 Bryobacteraceae bacterium
AGCGTACACGTTCCGCGTGACGTTGCGGTCGACGCTGCTCAGATCGAGCCATGCCGTCGTGAGGCCGGCGTTTGTGCTCGCGAGGAAGTACAGGTACTTCCCGCCCGCATCGAAATGCGCGGCGGCAGTGTCGCTGAGGCCGTCGGAAATCTGCGTGTTCCTGCCGCCGGCGAGCGAATACACGCAGACCGCGCGGTAGTGGTTCGGCAGCAGCTTGGTGTAAACGATCCACTGGCTATCGTGCGACCACGAAGGATTGAGTCCGCGCTCGGGCGTGTCGTAGTAATCGGAATCGATCTTGACGGGCGCGCCCTTTTGGAGATCGATGTAGAGCAACTCCAGACGGTTATTGGTGAAGGCGATTTTTTTGCTGTCGGGCGACCACACCGGGCTGTACGGGAACGCGGCCGGCTTGCCCAGATTGTATTTCGACACCTCGCCCATGCCGTTCTGATTGCGGATATGCAGCGCGTACTCGCCCGACTCGTCGGAGAAGTACGCGATGCGCGTGCCGTCCGGCGACCACGCGGGATAGCGCTCCGCGACAGCGGCGGTGTTCGTCAGGTTGCGAATGTCGCCCTTCTCCGCCGGGACCGTGAACACTTCTCCGCGCGCGCCGAACACCGCGCGAGTGCCGCTCGGCGACAGCTTGGCGTCGCGGATCAGTTTTGAGGCTTTCTCGAAATGCGGCTGCAGCGCGGGCACGTCCGCCGAGATCGTCACCGGCACTTTATGCGTTTTGCCGCTTGCGAGATCGTAGAGATGGATTTCGCCGAACTGCTCGTATGCGATCGCGCCCGGCCCGGCGCTCGCCGACTTGATATCGTAGCCGCGGTTGTCGATGCACTGTTCGACTTTCTTGTTGCGAAGGTCGTAGGAGAAGAGCGTGAACTTGCCGCTATTGCGATCGGAAAGGAAATAGACTTTATCGCCGACCCACATGGGCGTGAAGTCGTTGGAGTTGTCGCGCGGAATCTTGTTGACATGCGCGTCGGCGAGATTCGCGATCCAAATCGGCGTGGTACGGCCGCCGCGATAGCGTTTCCAACTGTAGAACGCGGGCGTGAGCGGCAGATACGCGATATGCGTGCCGTCGGGCGAGAACGCGCCGGAATCCGCGGTGGGCAGGTCGACTACCTGCGGCAGTCCGCCGGTTAGCGAAACGGCGTACAAGCGCGTGAATCGCGAATAGTTGTTGCGCGTGGAGCGGAACAGGATGCGCTGGCCGTCCGGCGTCCAGCCGACCGGCACGTCATTGCCGGGGTGATAGGTAAGGCGCTTCGGTTCGCCGCCCTGCGCGGGTATGACGTAAACGTCGGCGCCCGCGGGACTGCCCTGGTAATTCGCCGCGAACGCGATGCGATCTCCCGCGGGCGAGAAGATGGGGTTCGTTTCGTCGCCTGAGCCTGCTGTCAGGCGGGTTGCTTCTCCGCCGTCGCGCGAGACGCTCCAGAGGTCGCCTGCCCAGGAGAAGACGATGTGCGTTTTGTTGAGCGTGGGGGTTCGAAGCAGCAGTGGGCCGTCAGCGGCGGCAAGCGCGGCGGCGCCGCAGAGCAGCAGGAGAAGTACTTTGCGCATGCGTGAGGTTTATGATATCGCGGCGGGAATTGGCAGTCAGCAAGACTGGCCGCGCTACGCCGAAAACGGAACAGGCCGTCCGGCTCAACGAGCCCGGACGGCCTGATTTACAGAACCCTAAACCGCGGAAACGGATTAAGGCTTGGACACGTTTTCGGCCTGGAGACCCTTCGGCCCACGCTTCACTTCGAACTCCACTTCGAGGCCTTCATCAAGCGTTTTGTAGCCGTTCATCTGAATGGCCGAAAAATGCACGAACACGTCCTCGCCGTTGTTGCGCTGGATGAATCCGTAGCCCTTCGCGGCGTTAAACCATTTCACAATTCCCTTTTCTCTCACTACCTCTTCTCTCCTGATTCTCTGGTGAAACCGCGGCGGGCATACCGCGCGCGAATGTCCACTTTAACTTAAGTCCCGTTGCACCGGCCAGCAAGATCACCGTCGCCGGCGATCGCGCCACCGCTCTCACGCCGGGGCATTGATCGAGTAATAATTCCGACGCCCGGCCGCGATGAATTCAGCGGAACTGGAACATAGTATGGCAGATACCGTGCGCGGTCTGCAAGAGAAAAGTTAATCTAAGCTCTACATGCGGAAAGGATTGCGCGCGCTGTGGATGGCCCTGTGGTACTTCGCGATCGCAGCGGGATTCTTTCTTTTGGGACTGCGATATTGGGTCGTCACCAAGACCTTTTCTTTTAGCGTGGGCCTGCGGTGGGCCGTCGCCCTCGGCTTCCTCGTGCTCGGCGTCATCATGCTGCAGTTGAGGCAGCGGCGGTGAAGACGCGCTAGGCGCCGGCGCTTTCAGATTCGGCAACCGGTTTCGGCAGCCAGCGGCGAATGCCGAAGTCGTATAGCGCCGCGCCCGCCACACCGCCCGCGAGCGGTCCTACAATCGGGACCCAGAACACCAGTTCGCCATCGCTGAGGCCGTTGTTTTTGAAGCCGGCGATGACCGTGAACAGACGCGGGCCGAAGTCGCGCGCGGGATTGATGGCGTATCCGTGCATGCCGCCGAACGACATACCGATCACCACCACGATGAGACCGACGATGAGCGGCGTCAGGATCGCGGGCGGCTGGTTGCGCTCATCGATCACGGCGAAAATCAGAAACAGCAGCAGCCCGGTGCCGATGAACTGATCGAGCAAGCCGGCGGAAAGGAGCGCGGGAAATGCCGGGAACGTGGTGAACACGCCGGCGGTATGGGTGAGCCCGGGATCGGCTTTGAGGAACGCCGGATGATAGTTCCAAAACACCATCGCCGCCGCGACGAACGCGCCCGCCGTTTGCACCAGCGAATATGGGATCACTTTGCGCCACGGGAAGCCGCGGCGGACGGCGAACGCCAGCGTAACGGCTGGATTGAGATGCGCGCCACTGATGCGGCCGGCCACGTAGATGCCCATGGTGACCGCGAGTCCCCATGCCAGCGTGATGTTGGTAAATCCGCCGTGGACGATTTCGCCGGGCTGGCCGCTGCCGAACAGGTTGACCATCGCGACTACGCCGTCGCCGAAGATGATGAGAGTAAAAGTGCCCAGGAACTCCGCGATGAGTTCCGCCCTAAGCGAATAACGATTCATAAAGGCGTGGATTGTATCACGTGAGATCGGAGTGGGCCGCCGCGGGCTGGGTCAGCATTACGGCAGTGCCGGACTCCTGATCGGTATCGGGGTCGTCTTGGCTTTCGTTGATGTGATAGTAGTACGTGATCGCGCCCATAACGCACGCGAGCAGGGCGATCGCGACCGCCCACGCGATAGAGCGCGCGTTCCAGGCGCGGGCGCGCTCCGCCATGGCGGCGGTCATGCGGACCGAACACCAGGCCAGTGCGAACACGAGCGGCAGTTTGACATACCAGGGCATCAGATCGAGATGCCCCTGCCCGCCGACCTCGCTCCACACCACGAGTGTGCCAATCAGCGCGAGCCAGAACTGCGCCGCGTAGGCCACACGCAACAGCGAACGGCGCTGGTCCGGCGGCGCGGCAGGGCTTGGTTTCGCGAACGCCGGTTCGGGCGCGGGCGAAATAGATTCCTCGGCTGACGGCGCCGGCTGAACCGTCGCCTGCACGTCCTCCAACGTATCCTGCTCGATCATTGTAGTTTGGGACTGCCCCGGGATAATTTCACGTTATCACGGTCGCGTCCGCAATGGTCGGGATTTCGTACCTATTTTGAACGTGTTCTTAGAGAATTATGTTGTTCGACACTACGCGGCAGCGCCAGTCGAACTCAACGCCGGCCGCTGGTTCGCCGTTTGGCTTCCACGCAAAAACGGTTATCTGTACATCGTCGAGAAACGGGGTGTTGGGATCGCTTTTTATAACAGTGTGTGTCGTGGTAACGAAACACGCCGTGGCGGAGCGCGGCGTGGCGAGCACGTTGACAGGCTCGGCGAGCGAGCGTTGTGCCGGCAGACATATGACCGAACTAAGCAAAAACGTTCGCTTCCCATCGGAACCGGTGGATAACGACCCGCTCGCATCGAGAAGACGTGTGTCCTGGCATTGCATGCCCGGAATAAGGAAACTGCGCCACGCGACCGTACCGTCGGTATAGTCGTTGGCGCCGGACGGATACCAAAGATTGATGATGCTTGCCGCGGGCGCGTCGATTTCGTGCCCCGCAATGGATTCGAGTTGCTTCTTGACCTCAGCTGGATCGAGTGTCTTCTCGGGAATTTTCGCCATGATTTCCTCTCGGTTTGGGTATCGTCGCCCACATCGGACTCGCGCGGGGCGCTACTGTGTATAGCGATTTTTAAGACGAAAGGGGACAGGATATTCGCTGCATTACAATTCGCACATTCCGGCGTGGGGCAGCGAGTCTTGCCGGCTGCCGCCGAAGGGCTGACTAGCGGCGTACCGTGTGAGTCTGTGACGCCGATTGCGCGATGACTTGCTCAGTGCGCGTTAAAACGATGGCGCTGGTCGGGTCCTGTCGGGCTGCGATTCGCTGTGCGTGCGCAAGCGCTTCGGCGAGAAGCGGTTTGGCCGCCTCCGGGGTACTGGTCCTGGCAGCAAGCAACAGGTCTTGCACGAGGACGATGCGCGATTCCCACGCGGCGGTTTGGGACACGATAGTACGCTGACCGGCAAGCGCCATAGCGGCGTGGCGGCGTGCGTCCACGATGCGTCCGGCGCGCAGTTCCGCTTCAGCCAGACGCTGCCATGCGCGCACGCGGCTGCCGATCACGAGCGAGTTTGCCTTGCCCGCTGCAACAAGCTTGTCGAAATCCGCGACGGAGTTGCGCGCCATGCGCACGGCCGCGGGCGCATCGAACTCGCGCAGAGAATACGAGACGCGGTATTGAGCGACCGCGCGGCTGAACAGCGCCGAAGTATTGTTGGGGTCATCGTGCACCATGGCTTGCGCAGCATCGAGGTATTGACGTGCGCTCGCGAGAGCACGCGTGGGGTCCCCGAAGTTGGGATA
>JAICMB010000173.1 GCA_025929455.1 Bryobacteraceae bacterium
ACAAGGAGTAATATAACGATAGCTAGCTAACAGTTCGATGGTCACGAGCGCATATTGGATTAGAATTCCACTCGCAAGGCGAGCTGCACAATGCGCGGGTCACCCGCCGATGTGATTTTGCCGAAAGTCGAAGCGCTGCTGACATTCGTTCCCGGCGTATTGAAATGAACGTTGTTGAAGAGGTTGAAGAAATCGCCGCGAAGCTGTACGTGCGCACGTTCGGTAACGGCGAAGGATTTCTGGAGGGACCAGTCCACGTTGAAATACGAAGGTCCGCGCAGGACATTCCGCGGCGCGGTGCCGAAGGTTCCGGGAGCGTTCAGGGCGAAGGCGCTGGTATCGAAATACTGATTGATCACCGCATTCGTGGGACGATCGCCACTTAGGAACGGGTTGCCGGCGAGATCCGCGCGATCGAGGCGCACGCCGCTAAAAGACCGGTCCTGGCCGGACGTGATGGAGAATGGTGTGCCGCTATGCCAGCTCCAGATGCCGGTTGTTTCCCAGCCGCCGAGCGGCCCGCGAATCCACCACGAGGAACTCGCCAAGCGGGGGAGCTCATACAATCCCCACAGCGAGAAGTTATGCGGCGTGTCGAAATCCGACAGACCGTAGTTAAAGTCCGGATTGAATGGATCGGGATTGGATAGCCCGAACTGCTGATCGACAGACTGATTGTCGAGAGATTTCGAGTACGTATAGTTGGCAACGAACGCAATGCCATGGCTGAAGCGCTTTTCGAGCGTGGTTTGCAGGGCGTTGTAATTCGAAATGCCGCCATTGGTCATTTCGATCAGGGATGCGTAGTCGGGAGCGAGCGGGCGGCGCGCGTCCGTGTTGGCTACGGTGGCGCCGGGTTTGTAGATGGCGGGGTTCTGCTCTTCGAAGTACTGCAGGTCGCGGCCCTGCGTTCCGACATAGGCAACGCGGGCGACGAGATCGGCCTTAAACTGGTGCTCGATCGTAAAGTTGAAAGCATTCACGCGTCCAACATGCCAGTGCGGGTCAAAGAATTGATACTGCAACGGCAGCACGAAACTCGTATCAGCGTTGGGATGAACGGGCGCGAACGGCGGGAACGGATTGGCGACGCCCGCCGAACCATACGGGTCGCTGAGGCTGGTACCGAACAGCGTGACCGACGGGCTGAACGGCGCATTCTGTACGAAGTTGTTGTAGAGTTTCACGAACGGCATTTCGTAAAAAATGCCGAAGCCTCCGCGGACAGTGGTCGGGTGCGCACCCTGAATCGCGGCCCAGGAGAAACCGGCGCGCGGCGCGAAGTTTCCGAGGTTCGAATCCATGCCCGCCGACGGGAAACCGGGGTCGCCCGCAAATGCAAGGCCTACCGGTGCGTTCGGGAAACGCTGAGACTGGAAACCCGGAATGTAGCCGCCCACCTGCTGCGCAACGGGATCGGAGTATGGCAGGAACGGATCCCAGCGTAGGCCAAGATTTAAAGATAGGCGCGGAGCGACGCGCCAGGTGTCCTGAAAGAAAGCGTTGAACTGGGTCCCGCGCGTAAATTTGGCTTTACCCGCGGTCTGCGTGAACGTGTTTACGTCTCCGAGCAGGAAATCGGCGAACGCATTTCCTGTGGCGCTGCCGTTGAAGTTGAACAGCGGCTCTTCCTGATAGCCGGTGCTGGAATCGAAGCGCGTGAACGGCGTAATGACACCGCCCATGCGCATCGAGTGGGAGCCTTTGATCCAGCTCAGCGTTTCCGAAATCTCGTAATTGTCGCGAATCCACTCGCCGGGCGGCTGCGAACCGCCCGAGCCCCAACCGGAGTAGCCGCTGATCGTGATGCCGGTCTCCTGAAAGCGGTCGGCGGGCTTGGCGGCGTTGATATTGCCGAAGTCGAAAATCGAGAACGGCGCCGTTCGCGTTTGAATCGAGTCCAGGCGCAGACCGTCGACAACGATGGAGTTCAGCAAATGCGGCGTAAGGGTCCAGGTGTCGCTGAGCTTGTATTCCTGAGTAGTCTGGAGCTGTCCGATTTTGTAGTTGAGGAGCGTGCCGCCGGCGTCCCAGCCCGGGTCGCTGTAGCGGATTAAAAAAAAGCTGCCGGAGAGCTGATGCGCGCCCGCGTTGTAATCGACTTTGCCGAGCACCTGATGATTCCGTGTCTGACTCGGGACGCTGTACAGCAACTTACCCGTCGGGTCGGTCGTCGTGGGCACGTGTTGCAGAATCGCGGTAGCAATGGGCGAGATCAGGTCAGCGGAGATCTGATTCCCCGGGAACGCCTTGCTCGTCTCAGGGTTGACGACGGCCTTCTTCGTGGCTGAGAAATCGCCGACGCGCTGTGCCGCGGTGGGCACGAATGCGGTGTTGCTAAAACTCGTATTGCTGATGGTGGTGCCCTGGTAGGAACCGAAATAGAACAGCTTGTTTTTGATAATCGGGCCGCCGATGGAACCGCCGAACTGATTACGCTTCAGAGCGTCCTGCTGCGGCGCGAAGAAGTTACGGGCGTTAAGGTCCCCATTGCGAAGGTACTCGAACAGCGAGCCGTGCACCGCATTGGAACCGGACTTCGTCACGATGTTGACGACCGCCCCGCCGGCGCCGCCATACTGCGCGTCGAAGTTGTTCGTTTGTACGCTGAACTCGGCGAGCGCGTCGGGGTTGGGAAACGCGGCGTTCAGGTTCGTGATGGTGTCCTGATGCGACGCGCCATCGAGTTTGTAGCTGACCTGGTCGCCGTAGGTGCCGTTGACGGAAACGCCGATCGTGTCGCTGGTGGTTGCGTAGCCGCCGCGGTCGGTGCCCTTGCCTTCTACAGTGCCCGGCGCCATGTAGACCAGGGAGGCGGCATTGCGGCCGTTGAGCGGCAGATCCTCGATGTACTGTTGCGAGACCACCTGCCGCAACGTTCCGGATTCGGTATCCACCATCGGCGCGTTGGCTTCCACGGTGATCTGCTCGGCCGTGCCGCTTACCGACAGCGAGATTCGCAGGTTCGCAGGCACGTTGGCGTCGAGCGTAATGCCGCTCTGTCGGTAGGGGGTGAAGCCGTTCGCGAGCACCGCCAAATCGTAGTGGCCGGGCGGGACGAGGTCGAAGAGAAACCGTCCTTGCGCGTCGGTCACGGCGTGGCGCTTGAACTGCGTCCGCGTGTTCGTCAGATCGACGGCGGCGTTCGGAACGACCGCGCCGGTGGGATCGATTGCCGAACCGGAGAGAGTGGTGCTAGGTGCGACCTGCGCGATGCATGTTGCGACTGCCAGGAGAATTGCGGCACCGGATGGAGCGAGACGGCTGATACGGTGAACGGGAAACATACTTCGACCTCTTTTCGCGAACCTGCATTATTCTTGTCCATAACCCGAACAGGGACAAGGGGAATTCACGGTAAATCACGGTAACTTCCGCCGGTGACATATCGAATTACACAGCGCCGGGCTGCTGCAGGTTTCCCAAACTGCGCTGCGTTAGAATCATGTGAGCGGGTGGCAGTCTCGAAATTAGGATCCGTTGACACGCGCCAGACGTTTGAGGGCGATGAGCGCTGGGAACTTGTCCAGCGCGTGGCCCATAGCCCGATCCTGCGTGGCTCTCCGGCGCTGCAGAATTTTCTGCTGTACGTTACGGAGCACATGTTGAGCGGCCATGCGGGCGATATAAAAGAGCGCTCGATCGGAAGCATCGTTTTAGGGCGCAAGCCGGATTACGATCCCGCGAGCGACAACATTGTCCGGGTGCGCGCCCGCCAGCTCCGTCAGAAACTGGAACATTATTTCCTGACCGAGGGGCGCGCGGAGCGGCTGATCATCTCCATTCCGAGAGGCGGTTACGTTCCCGTGTTCGTGGAGCGCGATGCGGCGTTCCAGGAGACGGCAGGAGGACCGAAACAGCAGCAGCCGATCGAGGTTCGCGGCCGGCGTGCCACCGCGCTCCCTTGGGTGCTGGCGGGATTGCTCGCAATCCTATGCATTGTCCTTTCGGTAAGACCGCTGCTTTCGAGCGGCAGGTGGGTAGCGAACCGTTCCGCAATCGATGCGCAGCGGCGGCTATGGACCCAGATTTTCGCGAGGAAAGGCGACCAGCCCCTGGTCGTGCTGGGCGATTCCAGCGTAGCGTTATGGCAGGATCTGACGCATAATAACCTGTCGCTATCGAATTACCTCGCCATGAAGTATCTGGACGACGGGCGCGGGTTCGGAGACATCTCGCGCCGCCGCTTTACCAGCATCGCGGATGTCCATCTCGCAACACGCATTGCGGTCCTCGGCGAACGGCTTGGCGGGAGTATCAAAATGCGCCTGGCGCGGCACATCGACGTGCGCGACCTGGAGTCGGGCAATGCGGTGCTGCTAGGCAGCCGGCGTGCGAATCCATGGGTGGAGCTGTTCGAGCCGCATCTGCACTACGTCTGGGAGTACGACGATGCCGCGCGGCGCTCGTATTTTCGCGCGCGAGCGGCGCACAACGGCGGCGCGGCGGTGCTCCCCGAGGCGGGCGCACAGGATTCGTACGCTATCGTCGCGCTGCTACCGAATATGTCGAATAACGGCAAAGTTCTGCTCATCGAAGGACTGAGCATGGAAGGAACCGAGGCGGCAGGCGAATTTATCACGAATCCGCAATCGGCAGCGGTGCTTGTCCGGCATCTCACGACGGAACTGGGCGGCGTCGATAAGCCGTTCGAGGCACTGCTGAGATTAACGCCGGTCGCCGGCGGACCGGCGAACACGCGCCTCGTCGGTGTGGACCGCGTTTTACCGTAAACCACTTTAACCGGATGGCCGATTATGCGAAGCTGGTCGGCATGATCCGGTTTCTTGTCTTGCTGTGGTGCACGGGCCTGTATGCCGCGGCGCCCACCTTCTTCGTGCAGATGTCCGACCCGCAGATGGGCATGTTCGCCAAAAACGCGAACATGGCGCAGGAGGAGGCGAACCTCAGCTTCGCAGTCGCCAACATCAACCGGCTGCATCCTGCTTTTGTGGTGGTCACAGGCGACCTGGTGAACAAGGGAGGAGATGCGGCGCAGATCTCCCGCTACCACGACCTCATCGGCATGGTGGACGCGAGCATCCCGGTTTACAACGTGCCCGGCAATCATGACGTCGGCAATCAACCGACGCCGGATACGCTGGCCCAATACCGCAAGGCGTTCGGGAAGGATTACTACACGTTCGATGCCGGCGATATCCGCGGAATCGTGCTCAATTCCAACCTGATCAAGGCGCCGGAAAATGCGCCGGAGCAGGCCGCGGCGCAGGAAAAATGGCTGCTCGCGACATTGCAGCAGGCTCGCCAGGACAACGTGCCGCACGTGTTCGTTTTTCAGCACATTGCTTACTTCGTCAACGATCCGAACGAGCCCGACAACTACAACAACATCCCGGGTGTAACGCGCCACAAGTACCTGAACTGGTTGCACGAGTATGGTGTGACGCGGGTTTACGCCGGACATCTGCACCACAATGCGCTCGGGCGCGATGGCGACCTGGAGATCATCTCGACGGCCGCAACAGGCATGCCGATCGGCCACGATCCGTCGGGATTCCGCGTGATCCGCATCGCGGACGGGCAGATGGAGAATTACTATTATCAGTTCGGGACGATTCCGAACGTGATAAAACCGGACGCGCCGCTGCCGACATTCCCGAAGCGGTAGCGAACAGCGCAATTACGAAGCGGTGAAGCGGGCGACCGTCTATTCGAACAGGTCCGCTACGCGGATGGAGAAATCGGGTAACAGCGGCGTGGTGATCACGGCATTCTCATCGAGCGACCGCGCCGTATCGCCGCGATAGATCTGGAGCGTGCGCGAGTTCGGGTACACTTGCCAGACCTCTTGCACGCCACTACGAAGGTACGCGATTACTTTGTCGTGCATTGTCGAAGCACGTTCCGTCGGAGAGATTACTTCAACGGCAATGTCCGGCGCACCCGGAATCGGAATAACGGTGCGATCTAGGTCCCGTGCTTTGCGGTCAAGGAGTACACATAGATCAGGACGCACGCGGTTTTTGGGGCCTAGTGCGAACTCGACGTCGCTGTACACGCGCCCTGTTGTGTTCTTGCCGCGGATATACGCGCGCAGCGCGGTGTAGAGCGCGCCGACGATATCATGGTGAAACGGCGTGGCACTGGATGCAGGTATCAGTTCTCCGTCGAGCAGTTCGTATTTGAGGCCCTCCTCGCACGGCAGCGCATCGAACTCCGCGCCCGTCATCGTGACCGTCGTTATCGCCATAGCGCTTCCTAATTGATGTTATCCGGCGTGCTACTGCGCCGGCACCGCGGACAGAAACTCCATCATGTTGTTCATGTCCTTATCGCTGAAGTGATATGCGGGCATCATGGATCCCGGCGAGTACTTCTGCGGATCGGCAAAATGCCCGGCCAGCCAGTCGCGATCGCGCCGCCCCGCCACGCCGTTCAACGGCGGCCCCACCTTCTGGCCCTCGCCGTTGATCGTATGACATGCCCCGCAATGGTTCGTTTCGTAGACCAGCGCGCCCGCGGCAACAGGTTTGGGAATGCTTTCGAGATCCTGCTCGTTCCCTGGCGCGAGTTTTGTCACGAATGCCGCAACGGAGTGCAGTTGGAGGGTGGGCAGCGGCATGGGCGGCATCTTCGCTCCGGGCACCACCTGCGCCGGCGCTTTGATGAACGACATCAGCCACGGAATCGTCTTGCGGTCCGCGGGAATTTCGCCCAGGTCCGGCCCAACGCCGCGCTTGCCCGCCGGATGGCAGCCCGCGCAGGTGTTGACGAAAATACCCGCGCCCGCCATTTGCGATGGCGTGAGCTGCGCCCACGGTGAAGAGCCCGCGTCTTCATCCGGCAAATCGGCGATCTCCTTGGTCTCCGGCGATTTCGGCGTGCTCGCCACCGCGGCCGTCGTCAGTCCCGCCCAAGCCAGCACCGCGAGTGCGGCCACGCTGAACGCGAACGTGCGCTTAGCTAACCGCACGGCGGGCTTGCGATCGATAAACGGAACCAAA
>JAICMB010000402.1 GCA_025929455.1 Bryobacteraceae bacterium
AGAACAAGCATGTCGAGAACATGTCGAAAGCTCCCGGCACATACAACGAATGCGAGGGTATCTATCCGGACGGACTCTATACAAACGTGGAAGCGGATCGCCAAGTCAATACGCTGGGTGGAAAACATGGAGCCGGGAACATCGATATCTGGAAGCTGCGGCTCGACGGCACGGGCAAGGACTTTCAGCGTTTAACGCATTTCAACGACTACGAAGGATATAAATCCTCAAACCCGGTGGTGTCCACCGATGGCCGGTTCATGGCGTTCCAGGTGGCTCATCCCGCCGACCAGGCGGGCGTGGGCTACGGAATTCTGCTCTATCATTTTCGTTGAGCGTACACCCGATCGTTGGCCCTATGTGATGGCTGCGACTTCATAATCCACAACTTGCGGAATGGTGAACTCAATGCCGCCGCCGGCTTTCGAAAACGGAACGTCGATTCCGGCGCGGAGCAGCCGCACGCGGGTCACAGCCATTCCCTCCGACACGGCGAATCGCACTCTTTGCGGTCCCAGCGGGTAAGCCTGAGTGAACCAGCCGCGAAGCATGTCCGGATTGTTGTAATTCAACACGTGCACGGCGAAACCCGACTCTGTTTTCCAAGCAAATACTTCCGCCATGCCATCGCCGATCACCGATACCGGGGCTGCTTCGCGCAGCATCCAGCGAATTGAATTGACGAGCAGCCGGCTCAGGTCGGGATTTTGAGACCGCCAGTAAGCTCGGGCAACATCTCCGGGAAAATAAACCCGGCGGCTGACGTTGCGTTCGGTCAATACCACTGCAGGCTGATCCGTATGGGTCACGCGCGGATACACCATTTCCGGCGGAAACGCCGGATACGGAGGGATCACGGTCAGCACCGGACTCGATACCGGGCCCAACGGGATGTAGTATTCGGCAAACGGCAGTCGCGTTGTGTCCGTGAAGCCGCTCAGAATTGCATGCTGCCGCTCGATATGAGCGTACGCGGAGTTTCCATTCGGACGGACAAGTGCGCCGGCCGGCCTCACGCCGAATAAATCCGACAGTTCAAACTGATTTCGAGCCCGGCCATTCTCGTCGTAAAACCCGGTTTCGAATGTCGCCAGCAGCGAGCCTCCCCTGTCCGCGTAGTCCGCAATCTGCCGACATTGCTTATCGCTGAGTAAAGCCGCGTTCGCCAGAATCAGCGCCTTGTACTTCGAAAGCGTGCCCGGCTGAAGGTCATCTTCGTGAACGAAATCGAAAAAGAACCGGCCATCCAGCAGCGCTTTGTATATGCCTTGCAGGAACTCGGTTACGTCGCCCCCTCCGGGAGGCCGATAGAAAGCGTTAGTACGCTGCGCAAACACGACACCGATGTTCGCAACCGGCTGCTTGTTTGTAAAATGCGCCTGATTTGCGGCGAGCCACTGATAAAACACGCGCCCGGTGCGCTCCCAACGATGGTCCTCCGGCTTGCCTCCCAGCCAGTGATACCAGGGCGTCATGCCGCTCGCCGTGGTCTGTGCCATCCACATCGTCGCTTCGAGGGGCGCCTTCGAAGTATGCCGCCATAGCGGATTCGTATTCGCGTACGACCCTGTCACGTTCGTGATGGTGCGGCCTTTCATGACCGCCTGCGCGACACGCCCCTGCTGCGCGCAATCCCAGATCGGCGTTACCCCGGAACGGCCTTGATGATCCGCATTGAACCAGCCGGCCACGCCCGCGATCTGTTGCAGATTGATCACCGCGCGAATGCCACCGCCCAGATTGCCCACATACACGCTATCCCACTTCTTCTGCTTCGCCGTGCTGTCCCAAAGCTTCCAGATCTGGAGCACTCGATTCAGATGCTGTGTGTAACCCTCCGGAGTGTTTGGGTCCGCCAGATGTTTGCAGGCCTCGCAGTAGCACTTTGGCGGCTTTCCTGTGCTCGGCCATCCGTTTGTGAAAAAGCCGTCGACGTCATACATCGAGTTCACTTCACGGATAATCGCGGGCATCTGCTCCGTGAAATAGGTCGAATACATGCACGTCCCGAAGAGCCACGGCGATTCGGCGTTCGTCACCGGAGCGCCATCGCTCTTTCGTTCGACCCACTCCGGATGAGCCTTAAAGGTTTTTTCGAACACGTAATTGCAATCGAGGCGTGCGACCACTCGCATACCGGCCGATTTCGCCGCCTTGGTGAAATCGCCAAACAAATCGTGCCCATCTAGAAAACGGCTGCGGTGGTGATAGGGAATCCGGGTCGGGTAGAACGCCATGATGCCGCCCGCGTTCAGCAGCAGGGCGTCGAGCTTGAGGCTCTTCCAGTACTCGACCCACCACTGGATGTCCAATTCAATCGGATCGCGTTCATTGAAATTGGTCTGGCCGCAACGCCGCATGGTGGCATACCAAGGTTGCGCGCCCTGCGCGTCGACCGCGCCGAGCAGATGGGGTGCCAGGGCCGCTCCTGAAAGTACTGTCATCGCATCCCGCCGGGTGATTCGGTTTGTTTCACTGTCCATAACTTAAGGTCTGGGAATCCACCGAGAACTATATCGCGCTTGCGTAATACGCCCCGAGGTTGTATCCTCAAATTTCGTTCGGTGAAATAGTCAAAGTTTATGTCGCTTAACCGGATCGTCATTCGAAACACCGCGATTATTATCGCGGCGCCCGTCTGACCATCCGGTTGCGTAGTTCGGAACCGGTAAGCCACCGGCGGGTAACAGCGATCCGCCAGGTGGCTTTTTCTTTTGGCGGATCGCGAAAGGAAACGCGGTCGATGAATACCCAGACTGTGTCACTGCTGCTTGAAAACAAACCCGGCGCGCTCGCGCGGGTGGTTGGAGTCCTCAGTGGCCTCGGTCACAACATTGTCAGCCTGACTGCGGCGCCGTGTGCAGATTCGTCGCTCACGAGAACAACAGTTGTGTTTGAAACCGAGCCCGACCCAAGGGCGTTTGCGCGGGTTGTCGCCAGGTTGAATAAATTGATCCCCATTCTTTCGGCGGTGGATGTCACCGGCCGACCCGTGCTTGCTCAGGAGATGATGCTAGCCAGGCTGCACGCGTTTAATCGCGAGAGCGCGGTCGCGGCCATGCAGATCGCCGACGATTTCGGGGCGCGCATCGCCGGTCCCGCCCAGGCCGAACTCGAACTGCAGGCCGCCGCGTGCCCGTCAACGATAGATGAATTGGCATCGCGTCTGCGCAGTTGCGGAGATTTGGAGTTAGTACGCTCGGGCCTGGTGGCCCTCGTTTCTTAGACAACCGATGTCCTGCCGATACACTTGAATTTGATCCACCGCCTCTCTCTCGCCGCCGCCCTCGTTTTCGTCATTCCCTGTTACGCGCAATAGAAGACGAAACTAAGCCCACAAACCAATTCCGCCTTCGAGCGATATGACGCCAAGGTGCGCGCCGAGCTACAGCAGCGCTGGCAAGGGCACCGGGCTTATCTCTGGCTCAACGAACACGCGCCAGAAAAGAAGTCGGCGCACGCAGGGCAACTGGTGGTTCAACCCATGTCGGATGACGGCAGCGTTTCCGTACCGGACGGCGTCGTGTACGACTGGCTCGGCGCGATGTTCATTCCCGGCGTGCAGGTCGAGCAGGTGGTCCACGTCCTCGAAGACTTCGACAAGCATAAGGAGTACTACCCGGAAGTCGTCGCGTCGCGAACCGTGGCGCGCAACGGGAATAGTGTTCGGGGGCATTGGCGATTACTTAAGAAGAGCGCGATCACGGTCGTGCTCGATGCCGACGTCACCGCACGGTATTCACAGGACAAACCTGGCGATTGGCATGGGGAGTCCGCCTCGACAAAGATCTCGGAGATTGAAGATCCGGGCACCGCAAAGGAACACGACCTGCCATCAGGAGAAGGACATGGGTTCCTGTGGCGATTCACTGCGTATTGGAGTCTGCAGCAAGCGCCTGATGGCGTATACGCGGAGTGCCGCACGCTCTCGCTCACGCGCACGGTTCCTCTTGGGCTCAGTTGGGCGGTTCAACCGATCGTCAATAAGCTGCCGCGCGAGTCTCTGCTATCTACCCTAGAGGGTACGCGGAAAGCTGCGCTGCACTCCCGCTAGCGATAGAGGATTGTCCGGCTGACC
>JAICMB010000274.1 GCA_025929455.1 Bryobacteraceae bacterium
CCGCTGTCACGGTCGCCCGCGGTGATGCTTCTGCGAATGCCAGACCCCAGCCACCGGACCCCGCGGCAAGATCGAGCACGGACAAGTCCGTATCGCCCGCATTCGCGAGCACGTCCCGCGCGAGCACTCGCGCCGCGCCGTAGTTCATGTTGAACAGCGCGGGCACAAATTCTGCAAAGAAATCCTCGCCGCCTCCAGATGAATTTAGTCGGCTCGCCGGCTCGCCGCTCCGGATCACATCCGGAAGGTGCAGCCACATCGGAATCAGGTCGTTGCAGATATGAGTAAAAAACGCACCCAGGAAGCGGTTCTTGCCATGGACGAGAAAGCCTGCGGTATCGGGTGCAAGGCGGTAGCGGCCTTCGGTATCTCGCGAGGCCAGCTCATAGCCGACCAGCGCATCGGCGACCGCGGTTGCGCCGCGCAGGGATACTTTCGCTTCGCGGGCGAGCTCCTGTGCGTTCAACGGTTGCTTGTCTAGAGCATCGATAAGCCCGGTTTCAATCGCGCCCCAAACGACGATGGTGGGCGCGAACCCCCACGACAGTTTGTTCAATCGCTCCGGAGTTACGTTCTGTTCCGGTTTCATATCTTTATTTTGAGACTGCAGCCAGGAGCGCATGGCACGGAGCGCCTGCCCGCGGTGGCTGACGTCGCGTTTACGCTCGTGCGGCACTTCGCCGAAGCTACAGCCGAACGGCGCGTAGTAAAACAACGGGTCGTAACCGAAGCCTTCCGTTCCGCGCGGCGCGTCGAGAACTTCGCCTTCCACAGTGCCGCGGAAGGTGGCGACCGTCTCACCGCCGCGCGCCAGTGCAACCGCACAAACGAATCGAGCACGCCGCTCTTTGCAGCCGCCCAGATTCTCTAACAGGAGCGCGTTATTCGCGGCGTCGGTCGCACCCTCACCCGCATAGCGTGCCGAGTAAATGCCGGGCGCGCCGCCGAGGGCGTCAACCTCCAGGCCCGAATCGTCAGCGAACACGTAGCCGTTCGCGAACTTCGAATAGTACTCGGCCTTCTGCCGCGCGTTCTCTTCAAACGTCGATCCCGTTTCGGGCGGAGGCTCGATCCCACTCAGTCCTGGCAGCGGCTCCACTTCGGGAACAATGTCGATGAACTCGCGCAACTTGCCGGGGTTGGATGTCGCGCAATACAACTTCATGCCGCGAGCGCCTGCTTCTGATGCTCGATCAATTCGCGAATCCCTTTGCGCCCCAGCGCGAGTAAGTCCGCAAGCTGCTCATCGTCAAACGGCGTTTTTTCCGCCGTTGACTGCAACTCCACATATCGCCCGCCGCCGGTCATGACAATGTTCATGTCCACTTCTGCAGCAGAATCCTCTTCATAGCAAAGGTCGAGAGACGGCGTGCCGTCGACGATGCCGACGCTAGTTGCGGCCACATGATCGCGGATGGGGTTTTTCTTAATCGCGCCGAACTGCCGCAGTTTGCCTATGGCGAGCGACATCGCGATAAACGCCCCCGTTATCGACGCAGTGCGCGTGCCGCCGTCTGCCTGCAGCACATCGCAATCGACGATAACGGTGCGTTCGCCGAGCGCGCTCATGTCCACGACGGCACGCAGCGAGCGGCCGATCAGCCGCTGGATTTCCTGCGTGCGTCCGGACGGATGGCCCTTGAGAACTTCGCGAGCGGTTCGCGTCGCCGTCGCGCGCGGCAGCATGGAATACTCTGCAGTGACCCACCCGCGTCCGGAGTTGCGCAGAAACGCGGGCACGACATCTTCGACTGATGCCGCGCACAACACCCGCGTGTTGCCGGTTGAGAACAGCACGGACCCTTCCGCGGTCAACAGATAGTTGGTTTCGAATTGCACCGGACGCAGTTGGTCCCGTGCGCGATTATCGGGTCGAGGTTTCTGCATGGGGAGTGAAAGCACGCCTCAGGGCGCGCTCGACTGCATCGTAAAGTAGAACAGTAACGCGACCACGCCTGCAATGAAAATCAGAATAATGAGGCACGGAATCGCGGCGCGCGCCTGCGGAGGGCGGCCGGTCGGTTTCTTACTTCCTGCGGGTCGGTAGCGGGCCATGTAGAGGAGAGTGTATTATCCAGAGTTACACGAACGGCCCTGCCGCGGAGCCCGCCTCTGGTATGCTGAAAATTCAGGCAGTTTATCCTCAAAGAGTCCCCATGTCCCAAGGAGTTCCGTTCTCTATGAAAGAGGCCGTGTCGCGCCGTAACCTGCTCAAAAGTACCGCGGGCGTCGCGCTCGCATCGGCGCCTGGCGTTCTGTCCGCGCAGGGCGCGAACGGGAAAGTACACGTCGGATGGATCGGCGTGGGGAGCCGCGGCTATTATTTGATGGACCGCCTATACACGGGGAGCAAGCCGCAGGTGGAAGTAGTGGCCGTCTGCGACACCTACACGGGCCACCTGGCGCGCGCCAAGGACCGCGTGCAGACCATGGGCGGCAACACGCCGAAAGCGTACGAGGACTACCGCGACCTCCTGGCCGACCCCAATATCGATGCCGTCGTGATCTCGACGCCGGAACATTTGCATTTTCCGATGTTCATGGCGGCCATGAAGGCGAACAAGAACGTTTACGTTGAAAAGCCGCTGGCGCACACCATCGAGCAGGGCGAACAGATGGTCGCCGCAGCGAATCGCGCCGGCAAAGTCGTGCAGGTGGGCACGCAGAATCGCAGCAACTCGTTGTACCAGCGAGCGCACGAGATGGTGCACGAGGGCATGATTGGCGACATCCATTACGTGCGCGCATACTGGTATCGCAATTCGCTCGAGAGCAATCCTGCCTGGCGCTACGCGATTCCGCAGGACGCGAACCCGCAGAATACCGATTGGTCGAAGTTCCTGGGCGCGGCGCCGAAGCGGCCGTTCGATTTGCAGCGCTATTACCAGTGGCGGCTGTATTGGGACTACTCCGGCGGTATCTCGACCGATCTGCTGGTACACCAGACCGACATCACAAACTTCGTGTGCGGCCAAGTGGTGCCCTCCACGTGCATGGCGTCAGGCGGCATCTATCGCTGGACCGAGAAGAACGACGACCGCGAAGTGCCGGACACGTTCAGCGCGGTTTACGAATATCCCGACAAGTTTCACATCAACTACAGCTGCTATTTCGGCAACGACCACTACGGCTACGGCGAGAATTTCATGGGTAACGAAGGCACCATCGAAGTTCTGAACCGTCAATATCTGCACTTCTATCCCGAGAAGTTTGCGGGCAAAGCGCCGGCGCGCGTGGCGGAGCGCAAGGAACTGCACATCGAACTGCCCGGCAACGATAACAAGGCCGTGGAAGCGCATCTGCACAACTGGATCGAAGCCATCAACGGACGAGCGAAAATCATCGCGCCTCCCGAAGTAGGACAGCAGGCGGCCATCTCGGGCCACATGGCCACGCTGTCGTTCCGCAATCAGAAGAAGATCGTCTGGGACGATCAGGCCCGCCGTTATCATTTCGTGTAGGTTTATATGCAGAGAGTTAAGACCGGGCAGTTGATTTTCGCTGCCATCCTCGCAATTTTTGTATACGGCGTCATCGCGGCCATGCTGGGCACGATCATGCCGAAGCTGCCCCTCGCGAATGACGCGCAACGCGGCACGGTGGCACTGGCGCAGGCGCTCGGCCTGGTGATCGCGTCCATCTCGGTGGGCCCGCTGATCGATTCGAAGGGCAAGAAGACGGGCCTGCTGTTGGGCCTGGCGCTGATCACCATCGCGCTGTTTACGTTGCCGCATATGACGTCATACGTAACGATCGGAGCGGTGCTGTTTCTGCTTGGACTCGGCGGCGGCGTTATCGTGACGGCGGCGAACGCGCTGGTGAGCGATATCAGCGAGACGCGGCGCGCGTCGGTTTTAAATCTGCTGAACTTGTTTTTCGGCTTGGGCGGTCTGGCGACACCTTTTATCGCGGGGAACCTGCTCGGCGGGGACAACTACAAGCTGCTGTATCTCTCGGCGGCGCTCGCGGCGATCACGCTCGTCGTGCATGCCGTGACGGGAATGCCGGCGCCCACCGGCGAACGCGGGTTCAAGACGGCTGAAGTGGGCGGTGTGCTGGGGCGCCCGGCGCTGTTCCTGCTGGCGCTGTTCTTGTTCCTGTACGTTTCCTGTGAGGTCGGCGTATGGAACTGGCTGGTGCGTTACCTGACCACCAATGGCATTTCGGAGGGGCAGGCGCTTAATATCCTCTCGCTGGGCTTCGCGCTGGGCTTGCTGCTAGGACGGGTCGTGGTATCGCGCATCCTGATAAAGGTTTCAGCGATCAATGTGACGCTGGCGGCGGCCATCGCGATGGCGGGTACGACATACTGGATGTTGCAAAGCAGCAGCCCGACGGCGGCGTGGATTGCGGTGTTCTGCGCGGGCCTCTCCATGGCGCCGGTGTTTCCGACCACGCTGGCGATGGTGGGCGATGCCTTTCCCAAAATGACCGCGACGGCGATGGGCATCGTGATCACGAGCGGCTGGATCGGGCTGGCGGTCAGTTCCCGAATCATCGGATCCATCGCGGACTCGACGAAAAGCGTGGGCACGGCGCTGCTGCTGATCCCGGCCGCCTCGGTGCTGATGATCATTGTGAACCTGGCGCTGCGCCCGGCCTTGAAGAAGCCGGAGCCGGTACCGGCGCGTCAGGCGGCGTAATGGCCAGGTATCATCGTGCCAGGTTACATGGCTGACCTAAACCCGCGTATTACGGTCGAACCCGGAAAGATGGGCGGCAAACCCTGTATTCGCGGGCTCCGGTTCACGGTCTACGATATCGCTTCATATCTGGCGTCGGGAATGACGGAAGACGAAATCTTGCGTGACTTCCCGGCGCTCGAAAAGGAAGATTTCAAAGCCGTGTACGAATTTTTCGCTAGCATTCCAGACCGGATCGCGATCCTTGAAGCTTCTCGTTGATGAGAACCTCGCTCCGCGGCTCATCGGCGAGTCGGCCGATCTGTTTCCAAGCTCAGTTCACGTTGGCTCCGCTGGCCTGAGCAGCGCTCCCGACATTCACATTTGGGAGTACGCGAGGGCAAATAATTTCGCATTGATCACAAAGGACAGCGATTTCGCGAGCCTCAGCCTTGCCCGCGGCGCCCCGCCGAAGGTGATTCTAGTCCAAATTGGCAACTGCTCGACTGCAACCATCGCGCGTGTGATCCGGCAGAACGCCATTCGACTTTCCGATTTCGAACATCACGGCGGGCGGGGTCTGCTGATTTTGAAATAGATCCTTCGGGAGTTCCGCTGGTGTGGTGCGCCCGGAGAGATTCGAACTCCCGACCTTCTGGTTCGTAGCCAGACGCTCTATCCAACTGAGCTACGGGCGCAATAATCGCATTGTAACG
>JAICMB010000298.1 GCA_025929455.1 Bryobacteraceae bacterium
CGTCAACGGCACGCCGATCTACATCCGCGACGTCGGCCACGTGCGCGACGGCTTCTCACCGCAGACCAACATCGTGCATCAGGACGGCACGCGCGCGGTGCTGATCAGCGTTCTCAAGAACGGCGATGCCTCCACGCTCCAGGTCATCGACGGCGTTCGCAAACTGCTGCCTCGCATCGCGGCAACGCTCCCGCCCGAGCTCAAAATGCAGCCGCTGGGCGATCAGTCCATCTTCGTGCGCGCCTCCATCAATGGTGTAATACGCGAAGCCGTCATCGCCGCCTGCCTCACCGGCCTCATGATCCTGATCTTCCTCGGGAGCTGGCGCAGCACGCTGATCATCGCCGTATCGATTCCGCTTTCGATCCTGACTTCTATCTGCGCACTTAGCGCGCTGCACGAAACCATCAACATCATGACGCTCGGCGGCCTGGCGCTAGCGGTCGGCATCCTGGTCGACGACGCCACCGTCACGATCGAAAACATCGAGCGCTTTCTTGAACAAGGCTATCCCCTGCGCGAGGCCATCATGGAAGGCGCGGCGCAGATCGCAGTGCCCGCGCTCGTTTCCACGCTCTGCATCTGCATCGTGTTCATCCCGATGTTCTTCCTGAGCGGCGTCGCGCGCTATCTATTCATCCCGCTCGCCGAAGCGGTTGTCTTCGCGATGCTCGCGTCCTACATCCTGTCGCGGACCTTGGTGCCGACGCTCGCGATGTACATGCTCAAGGTGCACGGCCATGGATCGCCGCGCAGCCGCAATCCGTTTATCATCCTGGAGCGCGCTTTCAACAACGGCTTCAACCGTTTGCGCTCGGCGTATTCCTCGACGCTGTCCGCTGTTGTGCGCGGGCGCGCGGTCTTCGTTCCGGTATTTCTGCTCGTCAGTTGCGCGGCGTTCCTGCTGTTCCCGTGGCTCGGCGAAGACTTTTTCCCCACCGCCGATGCCGGCCAGTTCAAGCTGCACATGCGCGCCAAAACCGGCACGCGCATCGAAGAAACAGCGCGCATCTGCGATCTCGTCGAAGCGTCTATCCGCCGCCGCATCCCGAAAGAGCAGGTCTCCAGCGTGCTCGACATCGTCGGCCTGCCCTACAGCAGCATCAACACCATCTACGGAAATTCCGCGCCCGTGGGCAGCGCGGACGCGGACATCTTCGTTTCGCTGAACAAAGATCACAGCCCGACCGAAGAGTACATCCGCTCGCTGCGTGCTTCGCTGCCGCGTGAATTTCCGGGCACGCAGTTCTATTTCCTGCCCGACGACATCGTCAGCCAAATTCTCAACTTCGGACTGCCGTCGCCCATCGACGTGCAGCTCGTCGGCAAAGACGTCGAGTCAAACCGCGTTCTCGCGGATCGCATTCTGAGCGAAATGCGCCGCGTGCCCGGAATCGCGGACCTGCGCATCCAGCAGCTCTTCGATCAACCGAAACTACACGTCGACACCGACCGCACGAAGGCGGTGCTCAGCGGCTTTACCCAACGCGATGTCGCGAGCAGCTTGCTTATAAGCCTGAGCGGCAGCTTCCAGACACAACCTACCTTCTGGCTCAACCCTGCGACCGGCGTCAGCTACAACGTCGTTACCCAGACGCCGCAGTACGACATTCAGACCGTACAGGACATCCACAACATTCCGCTGAATAAGCAGGAAAACGGCACGCCCGAGATGCTCGGCGATGTTTCTTCCATCCGCCGCGGCAACGGCATGGCCGTCGTGGATCACTACGACATCCAGCGCGTGGTCGACATCTACGGCGCGGTAGACGGCCGCGATCTTGGCGGCGTAGCGGCGGACGTGCGCAAGATCGTGGACCGCAATCGCAAATTCCTGAAGCGCGGTTCCGAAATGGTCATCCGCGGCCAGGTCGAAACCATGCGCACCTCCTTTACAGGCCTCTACGCGGGCCTGCTGTTCGCGATCGTGCTGGTGTACCTGCTGATCGTTGTGAACTTCCAGTCCTGGGTCGACCCGTTCATCATTATCACGGCGCTTCCGGCGGCGCTCGCCGGCATTGTGCTGTGTCTATTCGTCACGCACACCACGCTCAGCGTCCCCGCGCTGATGGGTGCGATCATGTGCATGGGCGTCGCGACCGCCAACAGTATTCTCGTCGTTGCTTTTGCTAAGGACCGCTTGCTCGAACACGGCGACGCCGCGCTGGCCGCCATTGAAGCGGGCACGACGCGCTTCCGCCCGGTGCTGATGACCGCGCTCGCCATGATCATCGGCATGATTCCGATGGCGCTCGGCATCGGTGAAGGCGGCGAACAGAACGCGCCTCTCGGCCGCGCTGTTATCGGCGGCCTTCTGGTCGCCACCGTCGCAACGTTAACCTTCGTCCCGGCCGTCTTCAGCATCCTGCACGGCAAGAAACATCGCAAAACCGGCGAGCCCGCACTCGCGAAATGATCCGCATGGAAACAGCCAGCAAGGAAGCTCCCCCAACCGAAAGCAACGCCCCGCAGCCGGCGCGCGCCTCACTACTGGCCCGCACCGCCGTGATCCTCTTTCTCGTCATCATTGCCGCGGGTCTCACGTTCGTAATCCACGCCGGCATTCAGTCGCGTGAGCGCGCCGCGCGCGATCTCTCGACAGCCACGCTCGATGCGGCCGTGCCTACCGTTACGACAGTACATCCGCGGCTCGAATCCGCGCCTGAAGAGGTTGTGCTCCCCGGCAACGTGCAGGCGTTTGTATCGACGCCGATTTTCGCTCGCACCAACGGATACCTGAAGCGCTGGTACTTCGACATTGGATCGCACGTGAAAGCCGGACAACTGCTCGCCGAAATCGAGACGCCCGAAATCGACCGCCAGCTCGATCAGGCGCGCGCCGATCTTGCCAACACGCAAGCGAACTACGGACTCGCGCAAAGCACCGCGGCCCGCTATGAAAATCTGTTGAAGTCCGACTCCGTCTCGAAGCAAGACACGGAGGAAAAGGTGAGCGATCTACACGCCAAGGAAGCGGCCGTGGATGCCGCCATGGCGAATATGCACCGCCTCGAAGAAACGGTTCGTTTCCAGAAGGTCTATGCGCCGTTCGACGGCATCATTACAGCGCGCAACATCGACACGGGCGCGCTGATCAACGCGGGCGCGAACGCTCCGGGTAAGGAGCTGTTCGACCTCGCGGCAATTCACGAATTGCGCGTCTACGTCAACGTGCCGCAGAACTACTCGCGTGCCGCACACATCGGCAGTCCCGCCTATCTCACGCTCGCGGAATTGGCGGGCCGCCGCTTTGAAGGCCGCATTGTCCGCACCTCGCAAGCGATCGATCCCGCCTCGCGCACCTTACTTACGGAGGTCGACGTCAACAACTCCGCCGGACAACTCCTGCCCGGCGCATACGTCTCGGTGCATCTGAAGCTCGGTGGCGCGCGCAGCGCGGTTACGCTTCCGGTCAATACGCTGGTGTTCCGCTCGCAGGGTTTACAGGTTGCCGTAGTGCGGGATGGAAAGGCGCAGCTCGTCAACATCGGCATGGGCCGCGATTTCGGCACTTCCGTCGAAGTCACGTCGGGCGTCACACCGCATGATCTCGTTATCGAGAATCCATCCGACTCGCTCATTTCCGGCACGCCTGTGCGCGTAGCGTCAACCGCATCCAAGGGCGGGACAGGTCGATGAATACTCGGGCCATCGCGGCCGTCGCGATCGCCGCTGCCGCTTTGCTCGCCGGTTGTTCCGTCGGACCGCGGTACACGAAACCGCCCGCCGCGGTTCCGCCCGCCTATCGCGAGACTCCGCCCGATCAGTTCAAAGAGGGTGCGGGTTGGAAAACCGCGCAGCCCGCCGATGCGCACCTGCGCACATCCTGGTGGCACCTCTTCAACTCGCCCGAACTCGATAGCCTCGAAACGCAAATTACCGTCTCTAATCAGACCCTCAAAGCCGCGGAGGCGCGCTACCGCCAGTCGCGTTCGCTGATTCAAGCCGCGCGCTCGGGGTTGTTTCCGACTGTCGGCACTTTTCCGGGGGTCACGGGTAACCAACTCTCAGCCGGTCGTGCACTTCCGACTCCGAACGCCAGCCCATACGCCGATATGACGATGCCGGCCGACGTGTCCTACGAAGCCGACGTGTGGGGGCGTGTGCGCCATTCGATCAACGCCGCCAAAGAAGAAGCGCAGGCGACCGCCGCCGATCTCGAAACCATCCGCTTGAGCCTGCACGCGGAACTCGCGGTCGACTACTTCGAACTGCGCGCGCTCGACGCACAGAAGAAACTGCTCGACGACACGCTCGTTTCGTATGAAAAGGCCGTCGAGCTTACGAAGAATCGCTACGAGGGCGGCCTGTCCTCCGGCGCCGAACTCGCGCAGGCGCGCACGCAACTCGAGACCACTCGCGCACAAGCGATCGAGATCGGAGTGCAGCGCGCGCAGTTCGAACACGCCATTGCAGTCTTAACGGGCCACACGCCCGCTGAACTGGTGTTGCCCGTTGCGCCGCTCGCCTCGGCTCCGCCCGTCATTCCCGTGGGCCTGCCATCGCAGCTACTGGAGCGCCGTCCTGATATTGCGTCTGCCGAACGCCGTGTCGCCGTTGCCAACGAACAGATCGGCATGGCGCGCGCCGCATTCTTCCCGACATTGATGCTCACGGCGACCGGCGGCTTCGAAGGCAGCTCGCTGGTCAACTGGCTCGCTTGGCCGAGCCGCTTCTGGGGGATCGGTCCCAGCGCGCTCCAGACGGTTTTCGACGCCGGCCGCCGCCGCGCGATCGCGCAATCGGCAAACGAAAACTACGACGCCCTCGTCGCATCCTATCGCCAGAACGCGCTCGATGCTTTTCAACAGGTCGAAGATAACCTGTCGACACTCCGCACGCTGGAGCAGGAAGCGAAGACCCAGCGCGTAGCCGTTGAGCAAGCGCAGCGCTCGCTCGACCTCGCCATGAACCGCTACAAAGGCGGCCTGGTCACCTACCTCGAAGTCGTGACCGCGCAAACCACCGCGCTCCAAAATCAACGGACCGAAGTCGATATCCTCCGCCGCCGCATGAGCGCCAGCGTCCTCCTCATCAAAGCGCTGGGCGGTGGTTGGGACACGTCCAAACTGCCGCAAACCTAGCCGCCTAATGCTTGCTACAG
>JAICMB010000474.1 GCA_025929455.1 Bryobacteraceae bacterium
GCGGCGCGGAAGCAGCGGCGCTTTTTTTCTCTTGCGGCGATGCGATCAGCGAAGCCGCTTTAGCAGACGATTTAGGGTCGCTCGCCTGCGAGGGCTTCGATGCGGCCGCGCGCAGCGGCAGCGGTGTATCCGACGCTACCTCCGGCGGATCTTCGGACAGGACCGGGAGCCGCGGCGTTGCTGAGATCTGATTGCCACAACGCGCCCGCGCGCGCACCCTCCCGTCGGTTAAAACCTTTTCGCCCGCGGAGATACGGACGCGACGGCGGGTCCAATAGACCGCGCCGTTTTTGCGAAACGAAACGAACCCAAACTCGGTTCGTGGCTCGGCTTCGACGCGCACGCGGTCAAGCTGCACGTCCGCGTAATGGCGGGCTACTACCGGATCGGCAGCCACCGCCCGCGCCAATTCCGCGCGTGATACCACGCCGCCGGGGATGACTGAGAGCGGATATACTTTGCGCCCCGAAACGGCCATGACGCCATCAGCCGGTTGCCCGACCGCGCCATGATTTGCTCCGCCGCCGTTTGAAAAAACGAAGCCAATTGCGAAACCCAGCACCGCCGTGCCGGAAACCATCCAGAACCAGGCTGACATCCGGGTCCGGACATACTTCTGCTGCACCCGCAGAAATTGCGGAAGAGACAATGCGAAATAACCTCACGGGAGTCAATCGCCGAAGGCCGCCGCGGCGGGCGTCCCGGTGCTTGAAAGGAGAGGAGCTATTTCTGGATAGTTCGATTGTACTCGGAAAAGGCGCGCGGTACCAGTCCCTTTATGGCCTATTGACCGCGCTTATTTTCATATTCGGCAAAGCGCTGTTCGTATTCTTCGTAACCCTTACGGCCCATCAAGCCGAACGTGAAGCGCTTGCCTAGTTCCACGCCTTCCTGATTAAACGCGTCGATGTCGAGCAATTCGCCCATGAACGCGGTTTGAAACTCGAGTATCTGCAGGAATGCGCCGAGGTTCTCTTCGTCGACCCGGTCGAGCGTGTAGGTACAGTTGGGTCGGCCGTTGCCGGTGAGCGCGGCGGCGGTAGAGCGGCGCTCCGCGTCGATGAGTTTCGCGAGACTCTGCCCGCCGAGATAGTCGAAGGCTTCCAGTCCCGTTTTTACTTTTGGAATTTTGCCTGCCTCGGAAAACTTCCCGACCGCCCAAAAAGAGTATACCTTGTCGTTGGGTCCTTCCATATATAGCTGCACTTGCGAGTGCTGATCGGTGGTGCCCAGCGCGGCCACCGGAGTCTGACCCACGTGCACCTCCTTGCCCCGGCGCGAGCGCGCCTTGCCGAGCGACTCCGCCCAAAGCTGCCGGAACCAAAACGCCGTTCCCCACAACCGGTTCGAGTACGGAAACGCGACTTGAATCGTCTTCTTTTTGCGCGTCCAGATCAGGTGGTGCATGAGCGCCGCGCGCAGGGCTGTGTTCTCGTCGAGATTCTCCTGCCAGCAGCGGTGCGTAGCCGCGGCCGCGCCGCGAGTGAGCTTGCCGATGTTGATGCCCGCCAGCGCGGCCGGCAGCAGACCAACGGCGGACAGAACGCTGAAGCGCCCGCCGACGTTGTCGGGGAGAAAAAATCGGGTGTAGCCTTCCTGCTGTGCGAGCGTGTTCAGATCGCCGCGTCCCTCTGAAGTGACGACCGTGATCCGCCCGGCCGCGCGTTTGCCAAGCGCATTGGTAAGCCATTCGCGGACGATAAGGAAGCCGGCGACGGTTTCGGCGGTCGATCCCGATTTCGCAACGACGATTACCAGCGTTTTCTTCGGGTTCATCGATGCGAGGGCCGCACCGATGAACGCCGGATCGACATTATCGAGAATGACGATTCGCGGATTCCCGGTCGAAAACGCCGCCTGCACCGGATGCGGGCCGCGCATGGCGCAGTCCAGCGCCCAGGTGCCGAGCGCGCTGCCGCCGATGCCAACCACGCAGATGGAATCGTAGCTGCCGCGCACGCCGCGCGCGTACGCGACGATGGATTTGATCGTTTTGTCATGGAAGGGCAGGTGCGCGAAGCCGACCTTGCCAGTCTCGCTGTCGCGTTTGAAACCGTGCAACGCGTCGATCGCGGACGGCTTCGCGTTATCGATCTCCTCGCGCGTCAGCCCGTTCTTCTCACCCACCATGTGCGCGAGCAGATTGGTCCCATCGAAATGGATTGGCATCCATTTCAGGATAGTTGCGGTGCAGGCCGTGCGTCCACGATGAATGTAGGGCAGGCTTCAGCCTGCAACGGGTCTCCAGACCCGGCCTCGCGCGCCGCTGCACGATCGCTCAGCGGGGTTTCGACCCTGCCCTCGTCCGCCACACCAATACATTTCCCTATTGCGCGTCCGCCACGCAGCGGAACCCGAGCGTCGCGGCACGGTCGTAGCTGGGCGCCATGAGCAGCAGTTTCCCGTGCTGGTCGTTGCGATAGGCTTGCGGGAAATACCAGATCGATCCTTGCGGCTGGTAGTAGCTGCCGCCGCGTAGGATAGCGGCGCGGGTGTGCTCGTCGGTGTACTCGTCCGTCCATTGCCAGATGTTCCCAACCATGTCCAGCACGCCAAACGGACTCGCGCCGGCCGGATGCGCGGAAACGGCGTCGGGAGCGCGCAGAGTTCGTCCGCGGTCGGGTACGGGCACGGCGTCTGACTGCCACTCGTTGCCCCAGGGGTAAAGAAGATTGCGCGAGCCGCCCTGCGCCGCGTACTGCCATTCCCATTCGTGCGGAAGCCGTTTGCCCGCCCATGCGGAGTAGGCGCGCGCATCTTCGAGCGATACCCAGGTGACCGGCTTGTCGGCCCAGCCGTCGGGATACGTTCCGTTCCGCCAGTCGCGCAGGAAGTTCAGGCCGTCGCGCGGCCGGTAGCGGGTTGCGTCGACGAAACGCTTGAATTCCGCGTTAGTAACCGGCGTCCGATCCATGTAGAACGGCTTGACTGTCATGAGGTGCTCGTGGAAGCGGCGTGCGGAGTCCTCCCACGGATACTGCACATCGACGCCGATGTCATCGGAGCCCTCGATCTCGATGCCTTGGACGCGGAAGACGAAGCCACCGCCGGGAATGCGGACCATGCCGGGCGGCGCTTCGGCAAGCGGTTTTGTCGGCGCGATATCGACGATTTTCTGCGGAATCGGTTTCCACTCGTGCGAGTAACGATCGAGCGGCGTCGCGGTCATGGCCTTCATTCGCGTCATGAGCTGCGCGATTTCGGGCGCGGCGTCATGTGCGGCCAGGACGGCGCCGAACCCGTGCGGTTCGATATCGAAGGAGAGCACGGCCTGGCTGCCCTGGCGCTCGGGCGTAAGCTCGACGCCGTGGTAGAGATCGAAATAGCGCTCGCCGGATTGGAACGGGACTGAGATCTCGCGCCCGTTGACTGCGTATTCATTGCGGTTGACGATGGTCCACGCGGTACGATCCGCCAGCGTCCAGCGGCTCGCGAACACGCCGTAGCGGTGCATGGGATAGAAAGGCTCCCACCCGCTGCTGACCAGAAACGGCGCGATGCCGCGCTCGATCGTGGCCATGCGGCGCGTGGCCTCCGCATCGCGCGGCGTGATGCCGTTCCAAATGCCCCAGATGTTCTCCCAGCTCTCCCAGCCGACGCCGTTGAAGAACGCGAA
>JAICMB010000205.1 GCA_025929455.1 Bryobacteraceae bacterium
CCGCGGCCGTTGCCGCGCGTAACGCGAACCGCGGCATTTTGTGGATTACCGACGGCGGACGGCGCGTGCGCGCGGACCCGAACGCGGCGGAACTTAAAGCCGGTAGCTTCCGGTATACACCGCAATCGGCGGACGTCGACTTCCGGCTCGAAGCGTTCAAGTCCTCCGATGAACTGAGCGAATCCGTGCGCGTACTCCCCGAGCGCTTTCAGACCACCGCGACGTCATCGACGCCCCCGGGCTCAGCAGTGCAGACGACCGGCGGCGCGCAGACCGGCGAAGCCGCACGAACGACAACTGGCACGGACAGCGCATCGCCGCGCCGTCGCGAGCACGCGCGCGTGCGGCCGGAGCGCGAGTTTGTTGCGGACACGCCTGCTCTGCCGGCGCCCGCGCCCCCGGTGACGATCGCTGCGGCGCCGCCGCCGAAAGTGCCGGAATTGCATACCCGTCAGGTCGTGCACCCAGCGCACGTCGCCATAGGTCCGCCCCCGCCAGCCGTGCTCATCAGCACCGCTCCGGTTGCGCCCGGGCGGTTGCACCGGATATTCGGGCATGTGCCGGGATTGCGCCGGTTGCGGCACGTGCACGACCGCACCGACGACGGGTTTTCTCCCGCGAAACCGGTACGCGAAGTGAAGCCGCGCATCCCACCCGACCTGGTGACTAATCTGCCGCCGAACAACGTGGTCACGATCAAGGTTGGTATCGATGCCGCCGGGCGCATCACGAAGACGGAACTCGTCAGCGCTGAGCCGGACCACCGGCTCGCGTTTCTTACATCCGATGCAATTGGCAAATGGAGCTTCGAGCCTGCGCGCCTGAACGACCGTCCGGTCGCGAGCGAGCTTCTCGTCACCCTGCGCGTGAAAACGCCGGCACGGAGCGGATCGTAAACGCTATTGCCCGGCGTGCGTCGTAGCGCCGGCTGCAATCTGACGCATCACGTACGGAAGAATACCGCCGTTGCGGAAATAGTCGGCCTCCTGCGGCGTGTCAATGCGCACGGTAACTTCGAAGGTGCGCTCCCGCCCGTTATCGTCGATGGCACGCACCCTGGCGCGCTCGGCGCGCTCGATTGCGCCGGCGAGATTTTCGATGCTGTACGTTTCGCACCCTGTTAAACCCAACGTTTCGCGATTCTCGCCGTGCAGGAACTGCAGGGGGAGCACGCCCATGCCGGTCAAGTTGGAGCGGTGGATGCGCTCGAAGCTCTCCGCAATCACGGCCTTCACTCCGAGCAGCAGCGTGCCCTTCGCGGCCCAGTCGCGTGACGACCCCGAACCGTACTCCTTGCCCGCGATCACCAGCAGCGGCGTATGGTCCTGCTGATAACGCAGCGAGGCATCGTAGATGAACATCTTTTCGTTAGTCGGGATGTGTGTCGTCCAGCCGCCTTCCGTCCCGGGCGCCAGCAGATTGCGCAGCCGGATATTCGCGAACGTGCCGCGCACCATCACTTCGTGATTGCCCCGGCGCGATCCGTACGAGTTGAAATCGCGCGGTCTTACGCCTTGTGCGATGAGGTATTGTCCAGCGGGACTGTCCACCGGTATCGAACCCGCCGGTGAAATATGGTCGGTCGTGACCGAATCGCCCAGCGACGCGAGCACACGCAGGCCCGAGATGTCGCGGATGGGCGCATTGGGATCGGCCATGTCATCGAAATACGGCGCTTGTTTGATGTAAGTGGATTTGTCGCTCCACGCGAACAGGTCGCCCGATGGGATCTCGATGCTGTTCCAGCGCTGGTCGCCTTCGAACACCTCCGAATACTGCTTCTGGAACATTTCCTTGCGCACGGATTTGCGAATTACTTCGTCCACTTCCTCCGGCGTTGGCCAGATGTCTTTGAGGTAAACCTTCTTGCCATGCTGGTCAACACCGAGCGCTTCGTTTTGGATGTCGACATCCACGCGTCCGGCAAGTGCGTAAGCGACCACCAGCGGCGGCGACGCGAGGTAATTCGCGCGTACGACGGGATTGATGCGGCCCTCGAAATTGCGGTTGCCACTCAGCACCGCCGCAACGACCAACTTGTTCTCATTCACGGTGCCGGCGATGGGCTCGGGCACCGGCCCGCTGTTCCCGATACAGGTCGTGCATCCGTAGCCGACCAGGTTGAACTTCAGCGCTTCCAGATACGGCATCAAACCGGCATCGGTAAGGTAATCGAACACCACCTTGGAGCCTGGCGCGAGACTGGTTTTCACCCAGGGCTTCGACTGCAGACCGCGCTCCACTGCTTTCTTGGCGAGCAGACCGGCGGCGACCATCACGGACGGATTGGACGTATTCGTGCAACTCGTAATCGCTGCGATCACGACCGCACCGTCCTGGATGGATTCCTTCTGTCCGTCGATCTCGACCGTCACTTTGCGCGGCGATTCGCCCAGCAGCGAAAGGAAGTTCTTCTTGACGCCCGGCAAGTCGATGCGATCCTGCGGACGTTTCGGGCCGGCGATCGACGGCACCACCGTCGACAAATCCAGTGCCAGCGTGTCCTGAAAATCCGGTTCCGGCGTATCCACCGTATGGAACAGGCCCTGCCTTTTCGCATACGCCTCCACCAGCGCGATCTGCTCCGGCGGGCGGTTGGTCATGCGCAGGTATTCAAGCGTCTGCTGGTCGATCGGGAAGAAGCCGATGGTTGCGCCGTATTCAGGCGCCATGTTGCCGATCGTCGCGCGGTCGGCGAGGCTGAGCGACGGCACTCCCTCGCCATAAAACTCCACAAACCGGCCGACAACACCTTTCTTGCGCAGCATCTGCGTGACGGTGAGCACCAGATCAGTAGCGGTAGCGCCCTCGCGCAATTGGCCCGAGAGTTTGAAACCGGTCACCGCCGGCAGCAACATCGAGATCGGCTGTCCCAACATGCAAGCTTCGGCTTCGATGCCGCCCACGCCCCATCCGACCACCCCCAGGCCGTTGACCATCGTGGTGTGCGAATCGGTGCCCATGAGGGTGTCGGGATAAGCCTGACCGTCGCTGGTGAAGACCACCGAAGCGAGGTATTCCAGATTGACTTGGTGCACGATGCCAGTGTCCGGCGGCACAACGCGGAAGCCGCTGAACGCCTTCTGCCCCCACCGCAGGAACGCGTAGCGCTCCTGATTGCGCTGAAATTCCAGCAGCGCATTGATGCCGAATGCTTCGTTGGAGCCGAACTGATCCACCTGCACCGAGTGATCGATCACCAGGTCGACGGGAATAAGCGGGCTCGCGAGTTTCGGATCGACGCCCATCGCGGCGAGCGCATCGCGCATGGCCGCGAGATCGACGACGCAGGGCACGCCGGTGAAGTCCTGCAGCAGCACGCGCGCCGGCCGGAAGCTAATCTCTTTGACCGGTCCGGCGGGCGGCCACGACGCGACATACTGGACATCGCTCTCGCGCACCGTGCGGCCGTCTTCGAACCGCAGCACATTCTCGAGCAGCACCTTTATCGAGAACGGCATGCGCGAGATGTTTCCCACGCGCGCACGCTCCAGCGCCTCGAGCGAATAGATTTTGTACTCGCGGCCACTCACGCGTAGAGTGTCCGCCGCCCCGAAACTGTTGCGATTCTTCATTTGTTTTCATCGTAGCGCGCAGGGGGTGCGGCGGGCCGTATGCGCGTGCGGTCGAATTAACAAAGGTCCGAACGGGCCAGCTACTGCGGACGCAGCATTTTGGCCTGCATCTGGCACCGGCCCCGCCGCACAAGATTGCTGCATGAATACATAAATGCGCATGGCTGTGGAACGACTTACAGCGACGCATGAAGCGGCGGCAACGGGCGAGGAAGAAGCGCAGTCGGCGAGCCTACCGAAGTAGGACGGGCAGCCGGCAAGGCCGGCCGCCCCACTTAAAACGCGACGCCGCGGCGCTCGCGGCCGACCAGCGTGACCACGATCGCGAGCGCGAACACTATCAGCGCCGTGAGCGACATCGCGCTTGGATAGCTGGCGCGCTGTGCGAAAACCGCTTCGATGTAAGACACGGAACCGGCCAGCAGTACGCCGCATTGATACGCAAAGCCGGGCAGGAAGCCGCGCGTGGAATTGGGCGATAGCTCAGCCAAGTGCGCGGGGATCACGCCCCAGGCGCCCTGCACCATAAACTGCATCAGAAACGCGCCGGTCCACAGCAGCGCGGCGTTGGGCGCATAAGCCCACAGCGGGATCAACACAATGGCGCAGGCCAGCGCGAGCACAATGGAGCGGCGGCGGCCCCAGCGGTCCGACAGCAGGCCGAAGAGGATTCCGCCGATGATGGCCCCGATCATCGAGAACGCCGTCACAGCCGCGCGCCGCTGCGGTGACAAGCCCCAGTGGCGCTGCAAGAACGTGGGGTACATGTCCTGTGTGCCGTGCGAGACGAAATTCATCATTGTCATCAACGCGACCAGATACAGGAAGAGCTTCCATTGCGAGAGAATCGCGCGGCCGAGGTCATGCCAATCCGTGTGCCGCGATTGTTCCCACACTTCGGATTCCTTGACATGCGAGCGCACGTAGATCGCGACGAGTGCGGGCAGGCCGCCGAGGAAAAACAGCGGGCGCCATCCCCAAGCATCGAACAGGAAGAAGTAGCACACGGCCGCCAGTAGATACCCGGCGGCGTAGCCTTCCTGCAGGAGGCCGGAAAGGACGCCGCGCAAGCGGGGCGGCACCTTCTCCATAGCGAGCGATGCTCCGACGCCCCATTCGCCGCCCATCCCGATGCCGAACAGCGCTCGCAGCAGCATGAATGTCGCGTAGTTTGGCGCGAGGCCGGAGAGCACTTCGATGATGGAGTAAAACACCAGGTCAAGCATCAGCGGCAGCCGCCGGCCGTAGCGGTCCGCGAGCAGGCCGAAGATGAACGCGCCCACTGGCCGGAAGGCGAGCGTGAGCGTGATGGACAGCGCCATCTCGGCGTCGCTTTTGTGGAACTCGCGGCCGATGGCGGTGAGGGTGAAGACGACCAGGAAGAAATCGAAGGCGTCGAGCGTCCAGCCGAGAAAGCCGGCAAAAACAGCGGCATTATGGCCGGAGGTTGCGCCCGAGCGGGTCTGGAGACCCGCTGCAGGCGTGGACGCCTGCCCCACCTCGCGGTTCAACTCGCGGGGCATACTAATTGAGACGGCGTCCTTCGGGATTGGAATGCGCGAGGCGGTTGAAAAAGTCGAACACGATGGCCGTGATTTGCGGAACCGGATTGGCGCGGTCCGTCAGATATGTTGACATCACGCTCACGATGAACGGGCGATTGGGAAGATATACAAGTCCGGTTTCCGTGCGCACGCCGTCGAGTTCGCCAGGCTTGGATGCCACCGGAATGTTTTCGGGAATCATCGGCCGCATATACAGACTCACGCGCTTCATGATGCCGAGCATGCGCGCGCAGGATTGCGGGGACGCAGCCTGGTTGTCGTAGATCAGGCGCACGAGCCGTGCCATTTCGAGCGGGCTCGAAATGTTTTCGCGACCGTGCGCGGCGGCGTCGACGTCCATCATCTTTCTTCGCAGGCGCGTGCGCACGAATCCGAACTGCGCGAGCGTGGCGTCGACGCGATCCATGCCGACCAGATCGATGACCTTGTTCGTTGCGGTGTTGTCGCTGTACTCGATCATGTCGCCGATCAGTTCAGCGACGGTGAGCGTCACGGGCGATTTTTTCGCGAGCGCATCCGCGAGCGGACCGGTGCTGCCGCCGGCGTCTTCAGAAGGCGCGATGGTGATTTTGCGATCGAAGGAAAGCTTCCCCGCGTCGGCGTCGCGGAACGCCTGGATCATGATCGCGATCTTGATGGAGCTGGCGGTGGGAAATACCGCATCGCCGTTGTACACGAGCACGCGGCCGTTGGTGAGGTCGATGGTGGCAACGCCGAGCACCCCATCGAGTGCATCGCCAACGTCTTTGATTTTGGCGTACTCTTTGAGCTCCAGCAGGTGCGTGACGGCGGAGTCGGCGAACGCGCACGACGAAACCAGGAGAAGAGCAAGAAGCGCGCGCACCACAGAATTGTAACCGTGCGGCGGTTACGGAGCGGCGAGGCGGGCGATTGCTTTGCGGGCCATAGCGGCAGCCGCGGGCGTGACTTGCGCGGAGTTGCCGAAGCCGAGAACAGACACGAGCATATATTGCCGGCCGCGGAGGATGGTCAGTTGCACGCCGTCATCGCCAAGATTGACGAGCAGCGCGGGCGAGGGCAGAGCCGTGTAGGGGCGCACTGCGACGCCGGGCATGGCCTGGTGCAACGCGCGCTGGACGGCTGTGAGATCGATGGCAGCGGTAGAGCGGCGCAGCATGACAGTAATCTGGCCGCC
>JAICMB010000760.1 GCA_025929455.1 Bryobacteraceae bacterium
AGAGCTTTCCAGGGCCGTATCGTACGTTCGCGAACAGATTGCGGTACTGCCGCCGAACAACGCATCCGAGTGGCTGCAAAGCTGCTGCGGCATGAACGAGGCCGCCGCCGCGCAGGCACTCGCGTACCTCCACGCCTCGCTTACGATCCTTCGTGAAATGCCCTCCACGACGACGGTCATCGCCGAGCGTTTTTTCGATGAGGCCGGCGGCATGCAACTCGTCATTCATGCGCCGTTCGGCGCGCGCATCAATCGCGCTTGGGGCCTCGCGCTCCGCAAGCGCTTCTGCCGCACCTTCAATTTCGAGCTGCAGGCCGCCGCCACCGATAACGGCATCGTCATCTCGCTGAGTGATCAGCACGCCTTCCCGCTCGAAGTGATTTTCAACTTTCTGAACGCCGAAACGGTCGAGTCCGTGCTGACGCAGGCGATGCTGCCGGCGCCCATGTTCACGGTGCGCTGGCGCTGGAATGCCGGCCGTGCGCTCGCGCTGCCGCGTTTTCACGGCGGCTCGAAAGTCCCGGCGAATATTCAGCGCATGCGCTCGGACGATCTACTCGCCTCCGTTTTTCCGGACCAGGTGGCCTGCGCGGAAAACCTCAGCGGGCCGATTCGCATTCCGGATCATCCGCTCGTTAAGGAAACGATCTCGAACTGCCTGCACGAAGCGATGGATCTTGCCGGCCTGCAGCATGTGCTGCGCGGCATCGAATCGCGCACTATCCGTACCGTGGCGATCGACACGCCGGAGCCATCGTTCCTGTGCCACGAGATCCTGAACGCGAACCCCTACGCCTACCTTGACGACGCGCCGCTGGAGGAACGCCGTGCTCGTGCCGTGCAACTCCGCCGCACGCTGCGCAGCGATTCGACCGATAGCGAAGGCATTCTCGATCCGGCTGCAATCGAGCAGGTTGCCGCCGAAGTCTGGCCCGAGGTGCGCGATGCGGATGAGCTGCACGACGCGCTGCTCACGCTCATACTTCTTCCGCCCGCCCCCGAATGGGGCGTGTTCTTCGAGGAACTACGCGCGGCGAATCGCGCGTTCCTGTTCGAACGCCACGGCAAAACGTTTTGGGTTGCGGCGGAGCGCCGTGAGCTTGTTGCGGATGCGATTGCCGTAGTGCGCGGCTGGCTGGAAAGCACCGGACCGGCAACGGCCGCCGCGCTCGCTGAGAAGCTCGCGTTTGCGCGCGGGGATATTGACATCGCGCTGGCCCGTCTCGAAGGGGACGGTCAGGTACTCCGCGGTAGTTTTTCCAGCACGCCGGGCGGCGAGCTCGAATGGTGCAATCGTCGCGTGCTCGCCCGCATACATCGCACCACTCTCGGCCGTTTGCGCCGCGAAATCGAACCCGTTACGGCCGCGCAATTCAACGCAATGCTGCAGCGGTGGCAGCACACCGCTCCCGGCACGCAGCTTCACGCCGTCGATGGGCTCTATCACGTCGTCCGCCAGCTGCAGGGCTACGAAATTCCGGCGTCCGCATGGGAATCGCAGATTCTGAAATCCCGTATCGCGAGCTACGAGCCGGATCTTCTCGATCAGCTCTGCCTCTCGGGTGAAATCATGTGGGCGCGCGTGTCGCCGCATCCCGCGCTCGCGCCCGATGCCGAAGCGCGCCGTATACGGCCCACGCGCTTGGCTCCCATCGCGCTCTTCTTGAGAGAAGACGCGGATTGGATCGCAGCCGTAAGTCCGGCCGCAGCGGTGATAGAAGACACGCACGCGCTCTCCCACGCCGCGCGCGATGTGCTCGCCGTTCTCGAAAGCAACGGGGCGTCGTTCTTCAACGAGATCGTCCGCGCCTCCAAGCACCTGGCAAGCGAAGTGGAAGACGCGCTTTGGGAACTCGTCGCCGCGGGCCTCGTCACGGCCGATGGCTTCGAGAATCTGCGCGCGCTCATCGACCCCAAACGCCGTCGCGGCGAAGGACGGGGCCGCCGCGCACGCCCGCGCCATGCCGCCGGCCGCTGGGCCATCATTCGCGCGCGAGCCGGCGCGATCACCACTCA
>JAICMB010000025.1 GCA_025929455.1 Bryobacteraceae bacterium
CCGGCGTTCCCACCGATGCCTACGAACTCAGCGACGCCGTTGCCGACGGCTTCCTTGTTCCCGCAAGGGCCGTTTCCGTCCCACTGAGGTTCCAGCGCGAGGGCATCCGCTACGACGACCTTTCCGAAGAAGAAAAAGACAAGTGGGATGCGCTGGAGTGGGACGACGATGGCACTGTCCCCACCAGAGTCGAAGCCGCCGACGTAAACAGGTGGCTATTCAATGAAGATACCGTCGACAAGGTCCTCGCGCATCTCATGACGAATGGCGTCAGAGTGGCCGACGGCGACCGGCTCGGCAAGACCATCATCTTCGCGGCCAACCAGGACCACGCCGATTTTATTTACCAGCGGTTCAACGCCAACTACCCGCACTATAGCGGCCACTTCGCCCGCGTCATCACGTTCAGAACCGAGTGCGCGCAAACGCTGATCGACGATTTCTCTATGTCCGCGAAATCCCCTCACATCGCCATCTCTGTGGACATGCTCGACACCGGCATCGATGTGCCCGAGGTCGCGAATCTCGTTTTCTTCAAGATCGTCCGCTCCAAAACCAAATTCTGGCAGATGGTCGGCCGCGGCACGCGCCTGTGTGAGGACCTGTTCGGCCCCGGCAAGCACAAAGAGTTCTTCTACATCTTCGATTATTGCCAGAACCTCGAATACTTCAACGAGAATCCGCAGCCGGCAGAACCCAGCGTGACGCCATCGCTCGGCAAGCGGCTGTTTCTCGCGCGGTTGGAGTTAATCTCCACTCTCGATCACCTCCTCCCGAACCCGCGGCCCGCGCCGCAGCCGGGAACGGAATCGGAACTGCGCGCGTCCACCGCCGGCCTTCTGCGCGATGAAGTGGCCTCCATGAACGTGGACAACTTCGTCGTCCGCCCCAAGCGCAAACTGATCGAAAAATACCGGGAGCCCGAAGCTTGGGAACATCTCGCCGTCGAAGCGCACGCCGAGCTCGCGCATGGAGTCGCGGGCCTGCCCTCCGGTCTGATCGATACCGACCAGGACGCTAGGAAATTCGACCTCCTCATGCTGCGCCTGCAGCTTGCGCTTCTCAATGCCGAACCTGCCTTCACACGCCTGCGCGAAGAGGTTCAGGACATCGCGGGAGCGCTCGCCGGAAAGGACAGCATCCCCATGGTGCGCGCGCAGATGCCCCTCATCCAGGAATTACAGACGGACGAGTTCTGGCAGGACGTCACCACGCCCATTCTCGAAAATGTCCGCAAAAAGCTGCGCTCGCTGGTCAAGCTGATCGACAAGAGCGGACGCAAACCCCTCTACTCCGATTTTGAAGATCAGATAGGTGGTTCTGTTGAAGTGGAACTTCCCGTCTTCGCCGGCGCGGGTACTTTTCAGAAATTCCGCGAAAAAGCGCGCCACTTCCTCCGCGAGCACAAAGACCACCCCTCCGTGCGGAAGTTGTACCTGAATGAGCCGCTCTGCGCATCCGACCTCGACGAGTTGGAGCGCCTGCTCACCAGCACAGGAATCGGAACTGCCCCCGACCTCATCCATGCCAAGGAGGTCAGCGAGGGTCTCGGCCTCTTTGTCCGCTCCCTCATCGGGCTCGACCGCGTCGCGGCTAAGACCGCTTTCGCGAACTTCCTCGACGGCCGTCCCGCTACCGCCAACCAGATCGAATTTGTCGACATGATCGTCAACCACGTCGCCGAGCAAGGCTGGATGGAGCCCGGCCTCCTGTACGCCTCGCCCTTCGTCGACCTCAACCCCAAAGGCGTCGACGGCATTTTCGACTCGCCGCAGGTCGATGCCCTCATCTCCACCCTCCACGAAATCAAGCAGCGCGCCGTCGCATAGCCTGCAAAGGTTGAACCCGCCGCCGCGCGCGCCGCAATGCGGCCCGCAGCGTTGATCACCGAACAGGTCAGCTCCTTTTCCAATTCGTCTCAAAGCTTTACAGACGCTAAGCGCGGGCTCGAGCCGCCCACCGCGCTACAACGAAGGCGAGGGAGTGCGTATGTATGCATCAGGAGCACAGAACAGATTGGCTTCGTTTTTCAAAACAGACATTGGTAGCGCGGGCAGTCTTGCTGCCTGCGCACTCCGGAACGTTCGACCCGGCCGACTCTTGCCCGCAAACCTGCAGACCTACAGCCACTTCCGCCAAATTGGCTTTGTTTTTTCAACCACCCTCGCGCCACGCGCCGCCGCCCGCGCGCGAAACGGCGTCCGCCGAATTGGCTTCGTTTTTGCAAAACAGACATCGGTGCCGCGGGCAGTCTTGCTGCTTGCGCACTCCGGTACGTCCGGACCTGTTCCGGCAAGCGTCTTGCCCCGCAACCGGCAGACGCGCAGCAACTTCCGCGAAATTGGCTTCGTTTTTTCAGCCCGCTTGGGTGCCGCGTGTGGCCGCTCTCCCCGCCCCGTCCGCGCGCTAAAATCGAATTGCCCTCCCCCGCATTGAAAGCTGACACGGAGCAATGACCCCGGACACGCCATTCGTCCATCTGCACTGCCATACCGACTACTCGCTGCTCGACGGCGCTTGCGAAATCGGGCAACTCATGAACCTGGTGGTCGAGCAGAAAATGCCGTCCATCGCCATGACCGACCACGGCAACCTGTTCGGTGCGGTCGAGTTCTATAACAAGGCTAAGGAAAAGAACGTCCACCCCGTCATCGGCTGCGAAGTCTACGTTTCGCAGCAGGGCCACAAAACGCGCGGCGAGAACGACCGCTACAACCACCTCGTCCTCCTCTGTGAATCGCAGGAGGGCTACCGCAACCTCATCAATCTCGTCTCCACCGGCTTTCTCGACGGCTTCTACTACAAGCCGCGCATCGACAAAGACCTGCTGGCACAGCACTCTAAGGGCCTCATCGCGCTCTCGGCCTGCCTGCGCGGCGACATCAACGAAACGCTCCTCGCCGACCGCTACGAAGAAGCGCGCCGCCTCGCCTACGAATACGCCGATCTGTTCGGCCGCGGTAATTTCTTCCTCGAAATTCAGGATCACGGCCTCGACCAGGATAAGCTCGTCGTACCCGCCGTCAATCGCCTCTCCAAGGAAACCGGCCTCCCGCTTGTCGCCACCAATGACGCGCACTACATGCGCAAGGACGATGCGCGCGCGCATGAAGTGATGCTCTGCATCCAGACCGGCAAAACCATGAGCGATGCGAACCGCATGCGCTTCACGCAGCCGGAGTTCTACCTCAAGACGCGCGCCGAAATGGAAGCGCTGTTCGGCGACTTTCCCGAAGCGCTTTCGAACCCCTGGGAGATCGCGCAGCGCTGCCGCGTCAATCTCGAAAAAGTCAAAGAGCCGTTCCCGAAATTCGAAGTCCCCGAAGACCACACCATCGACACCTACTTCGAGTACGTAGCGCGCCAGGGCTTTGAAAAACGACGCCCGCGGCTCGAAGCCATGCAGCGCGCGGGCACGCTGCGCAGCGATCTCGCCGAATACGCCGAGCGCCTCGATCGCGAAATACGCACGATTCAGCAAATGAAGTTCTCAGGTTACTTCCTGATCGTCTGGGACTTCATTCGCTACGCCAAATCGAACGGCATTCCCGTAGGACCCGGGCGCGGTTCCGCCGCCGGGTCGCTCGTCAGCTTCGCAATGGAAATCACCGATATCGATCCGCTCCAATACGGCCTGCTGTTCGAGCGCTTCCTCAACCCCGAGCGCATCAGCATGCCCGACATCGACATCGACTTCCACACCCGCCGCCGCGGCGAAGTGATCCAGTACGTCACCGCCAAATACGGCCGCGAGCAGGTCGCGCAGATCATCACCTTCGGCACGCTCGGCGCCAAGCAGGCCATCAAGGACGTCGGCCGCGTGCTCGACATGACCTTCGCCGACGTCGACCGCATCACCAAGCTCGTTCCGCCGGTGCTCAATATCAAACTGCGCGACGCCATCGAGCAGGAGCCAGCAATGCAGGAGGCGGCCAAGAAAGACCCGCGCGTCAAAGAAGTCCTCGACACCGCGCTCAAGCTCGAAGGCATGGCGCGGAACTGCGGCATGCACGCGGCGGGCGTCGTCATCTCGCCGGTTCCGCTCAAAGAACTCGTCCCGCTGTATAAAACAAACAAGGACGAAATTGTTACGCAGTACGACATGGTGGGCCTCGAGAAGCTCGCGCTCCTCAAGATGGACTTCCTCGGCCTCACCACGCTCGACATCGTCCAGGACGCGCTGAATCTCATCGAGCAGACGCGCGGCGAAAAAATCGTCATCGAGGACCTCGCGCTCGACGACCCGAAAACGTACGACATCTTTTGCAAGGGGTACACCAGCGGCGTCTTCCAGTTTGAATCGCGCGGCATGCGAGACATCCTCCGCAAATCGCAACCCTCGCGCGTCGAAGACCTCTGCGCACTCAACGCCCTCTACCGCCCCGGCCCCATTCAGGGCGGCATGATCGACGACTTCATCGATCGCAAGCACGGCCGCAGGAAAGTCACTTACGATTTCCCCGAGCTGAAGGAGATTCTCGAAGAGACCTACGGCGTCATCGTCTACCAGGAACAGGTGATGCAGATCTCGAATCGCCTCGCCGGTTACTCGCTCGGCGACGCCGATCTGCTGCGCCGCGCCATGGGCAAGAAGAAACTCGAGGAGATGACCAAGCAGCGCGAGCGCTTCATCCGCGGCGCCGAGGAGAAGGGCCACAACCGTAAGAAGGTCGAAAAAATCTTCGATCTCATGGAGCAGTTCGCCGGATACGGTTTCAATAAGTCGCACTCCGCCGCCTACGCCTACCTCGCCTACGTCACCGCGTATCTCAAGGCGCACTATCCCATCGAGTTCATGTCGGCGCTGCTCACCTCGGAAACGGGCAACACCGCCAAGGTAGTTAAGTACATCAATGAGTGCCGCGATATGGGCATCGCGGTGCTCCCGCCCGACGTCAACACCAGCGGCAAGGACTTCACGCCCGTCATTTCGCCCGAAGGCGACGCCATCCGCTTCGGTCTCGGCGCCGTGCGCAGTCTCGGCGAAGGCGCTGCCGACGCGATCCTGTCCGCGCGCACCGATGGCGGCCCGTTCAAATCCATCTACGATTTCTGCGAGCGCGTCGATCTGGGCGCCGTTAACCGCCGCGTACTCGAAAACCTGATCAAGTCCGGCGCGCTCGATACGCTCGGCGGTTCGCGCGCGCAGTTCTTCGCCATCATCGACAACGCCATCGAAACCGGGCAGCGTGCCAGCAAGGACCGCGCCAGCGGTCAGACCGGCCTCTTCGGCGAAATGCTCGCCGCCGCGGCGCCGGAAGATCATCCCCTGCCCGCCGTGCCCGACTGGACGCCGCAGCAGAAACTCGGCGGTGAGAAAGAAGTTATCGGCGTCTATATCAGCGGCCATCCGCTCGACGAGTTCCGCGACAAAGTGCTCGAGCTCGCCACGCACGACACCGACTCGCTCGAAGGCCTGGAAAAAGGAAATGACGTCGCGCTGTGCGGCATCCTCACCGGCATCCAGCGCCGCCGCAACAAAGAAGGAAAGCTGTGGGCCGCGATGCAGCTTGAAGACCGCAAGGGCAGCATCGAAGCCATGGTCTTCACGACACAGTACGACCGCCTGCTTGCCAGCCTCGTCGAAGATAAGGCCGTCCTCGTGCGCGCCACCGTTCTCCCGGAGGAGAACGCCCCGCCCAAGCTCAGCGTGCAGGACATCATTCCACTGCAGGTCGCGCGCGTAAACCTGCCCACACTCATCTCTATTCGAGTGGCGGTCGGCAGCAACGGCAACGCCGGCGACAAGGCGTCCGAGCTATATCAGCTCTTCGAGCGCAAGCAGGGCGGCACCGAGGTCCGCCTGCGCATTGAGAAGCCGCGCGACTTTTCCGTTATTCTGGATGTTGCGGCCAAGGTCCGGCCTGACAAGGAGTTCCGCGCCGAGATAGAGCGCATTTGTGGACCCGAAGCCGTCGAAGTGCTTGCAACGTAGCGAGCGCAAGGAGTACATGGCCGACGACGCCCAAAGCGGGGCGGCTCCTACCGGAGCTGAGTCCCCCACCCCGGTTTCCAATCCGGCTTGGGAACGCGTGCAAATCGCACGTCACCCCAAACGACCGCATACGCTCGACTACATTGAGCGCCTGTTCACCGGATTTTCCGAATTGCACGGCGACCGCACTTTCGCTGACGATCCCGCCATCGTGGGCGGCATGGCTTGGTTCGAGGACCACCCCGTGATGATCATCGGCCAGCAGAAGGGCCGCGATACCAAGCAGAAGCTGCATCGCAACTTCGGCATGCCCAAACCCGAGGGTTACCGCAAAGCGATGCGCCTGATGCGCATGGCCGCCAAGTTTCACCGCCCGGTGATGACGTTCGTGGACACGCCCGGCGCGTATCCCGGCATCGATGCCGAGGAGCGCGGGCAAGCCGAGGCCATCGCCGTCAACCTGCGCGAGATGTCGCGCCTCGCGACGCCGCTGATTACTGTCGTAATCGGCGAAGGCGGCAGCGGCGGCGCGCTGGGCATCGGCGTTGCCGATCGCATCTACATGCTCGAGAACGCGTATTACAGCGTGATCTCGCCCGAAAGCTGCGCCGCGATCATCTATCGCGACTCCGGCAAAGCCCCGGAAGCCGCTCGCGCGCTGAAGATGACTGCGCCCGATCTGAAAGAGCTGAACCTGATCGACGACATCATCCCCGAGCCCGGTGAGGGCGCGCACACCGACGTGGATGCCGCCGCCGAAATGCTGAAGCAGACTCTGCGCCGCGCCATGGCCGAGTTGTCCGTCATAAGCCCGGCGGAATTGGTCGAGCACCGCTACCGCAAGTTCCGCGACATGGGCAACGCGTTCGTTACGGAGGAAACCGTGACCGAAGCGCTCGTGCAACAGGGTATGCGCGCGTGAGCCGGCCCGCCCTCGCAGGGACCCTCCTGGTCTTCATTATTTTGGCCGTCATCATCTATATGAGCTTCAGCCTCACGCGCAATCGCGTCCGCGTGGAGGTGTGCATGCGGTACCAGGGCCGCACCTCCTGCCGCACATCGTCCGCCGATACCCGCGAGCACGCCCGCCGCTCCGCCATCACCAACGCCTGCGCCGACATCGCAAGCGGCGTCACGGATACGATGGCCTGCGAAGCCTCGCAGCCGATAACCGTTACCTGGAAATAACGTGGGGCAGGCGTCCACGCCTGCAGCGGTCTTTTGAGGAACTCCCGCGCCGACGCTCCGAGGTGGGGCAGGCTTTCAGCCTGCGGCGGGTTTCCAAACCCGCCTCGTCCACCGCCGCATGATGCCCCGGGTTCACTGGCGAGACCCAGTTCCTTGTAGCCCATGCCCGGCTCCTACGGTTAGCCACTCCAGACCCGCTTCGCGCGCGCGATCCACCGCACCCCCGCGCCGCGATCCTGCATCTATAATGTGATCGTGTCGAAGGCCAGGGAACTGGAACAGGTGCTGTCGCGCACCGAGCAGCAGCTCCGGCTGCTGCAAAAAATCACGCGCTTCATGGTGCGTGCGGACCTGCCGCTCGAACCAACGTTAAACACCGTCGTAGAGCTTGTAGCCGAAACGCTCGAATGCGACGCGTGCCTCATCTACCTGGTCGAGAACAACGAACTCGTCCTCTACGCTTCAAACGCACCGCGGCCCGAACACATCGGCAAGTTGCGCCTGAAGCTCAGCGAAGGACTCACCGGCTGGGTGGCGCGCGAACGCCGGCTGCTGGCGATCTCGCGCGAGGCCTATCACGATCCGCGGTTCAAGTTCTTCCGCGAGCTGCCGGAAGACATGTACGAAGCGTTCCTCTCCGCGCCCATCATCATTCGCAACCGCGTCGCTGGCGTCATCAACATGCAGCATCGCAACGCGCACGCGCACTCCGGCAATGAAATGGAGCTGCTCACTACTATCGGCGAAATGGTCGGCTGCCTCGTCGTGTTATCGCGCGTGGACCCGCAGGCCGCGCTCGCGCCGGCCCTCACTGTTCCGCACGCCGTTACGCCGTTTAGCGGGAATTGATTGTATCCTGAAGGCATCCGCTCCCGTCCCTTTTAGTTCTGATGCAGTACGGTACAACAATTGCGGTCGCGGCGGCGCTGGCGATGGGCGCCCTTGCGCAGACTTCCGCATCGCCCGATAAATGGCGCGCGCAGTTCTTCCACGATAAATACGATTCCACGCTGGCCTTCACGGACATAAAATGCCCCGCGCCGGGCAGATGTCTCGCCAGCGGAGTCATAACGGATGGCAAACACCGCAAAGGAACGCTGGTCGTTACCTCCGATGGCGGCGAACACTGGACTTACCAGGAGACCAAGGATCTGCCCGCGGCGCTGTTCTTCCACGATGCCGCGAACGGCTGGATGGCGACCGACAAGGACGCCTGGCGAACAACCGATGGCGGCGCCACCTGGACCAAGCTCGGCGGCGTCAAAGGGGCGCAGGACATCTACTTCGCTGACCTCGAACACGGTTGGGTCGCACGTCCCGGCGGATTGGAAGAAACCACCGACGGCGGCAAGAACTGGAAAAAGGTCCACGTGTCATCGACGGAGGACATTCCTTCGAAAACGATGTTCGATTCGATCGCGATGGCGCACGACAAGCGCGGCATCGTGAGCGGCACCTGGTCTCCTGATAAGACTCCGATTGTGTGGGCGGCTCCGGAACTGCTCGAATGGAGTTCACTTGAACGCACCATCTTGCTCGAAACGAAGGACGGCGGTAACTCCTGGAGCGCCGCGCCCGGCACCATGCGAGGCAGCCTCTCACACGTAAAATACGATCACCAGGGGCGCGCGATGGCGATTATTGAGGGTTTTTGGAAGGCATCGGACGCGCCCCAACTTGTGCGGTACGACTACAAAAACAAGTCATGGGGCGAGTTGTTCCGTAACAAAAAGCGCGCCGTCCGCGATTACTACGTATCTCCCAGCAGCGAGATCTTCGTCGCGGCTGTAGAGCCGACCGGGGCGCTGGCCAACTCTCCCATACCGGGTAAGCTTAAAATCCTTCGCAGCGGGCGCATGCTCAACTGGAAGGACATGGACGTCGACTACCGCGCGGTCGCAGCCGACGCTTATCTGGCCGGCAACGCGCAAGGCATGTGGGTCGCAACCGATACCGGCATGATCCTGCACTGCGCTCCGGTTGCCTCGCCGCAAGCGGTCGAAACGGCTATTCGCTAAACGCTTTTAGGCTGAGGGCGTTAGATCGAGCACCGAAACTTCCGGACGGCAGTTGAGCCGCACGCCCGCCAGATTTCCCACGCCACGCGTGGTGTAGATAAAGCGGTTGTTCCAGCGGTGCAGGCCCGACACGAAGCGTTTGTCTTTAACCGCAACGAAGCGCGTTCCGACGATCGGGACCAGCACTTGGCCGCCGTGCGTGTGACCCGATAGCATCACGTCCCAGGGGTAGTTCGGCACCAAATCCTTCGTGTCGGGATTGTGCGCCAACAGCACCGATACGGTGCCGGTGCCCGGCCTAACGTCCGCGAACGCCGCGGCGCCGTCGACTTCTTCGTTCCACAAGTCGCCGACGCCCGTCAATCGTAGCTGCTGCCCGTTGAGGCGCAGCAGCTCTGAACGGTTGTGCAGCAGCGCGATGCCGCTGTTCGCGAGCAATTGCCGCACAAGTTTCGTATCCGGAAAGCCGCCGATCTTCGCCGCTGCCCAGGGACCGCCGTCGTGGTTGCCGAGCGTCGCGTATGTCGGCACGCGGGCCGTGAGTTTCTTGAGGATGCGCGTGTATTCGCGCATATCGAACGCCTGGTGATTGGTGATGAAATCGCCGGTGATGACAGCGATGTCGGGCTTGTGCGCCAGGCCCATGTGCACGGACCGATCGATGAGAGAAAAGGGGACGAACGAGGAGACGTGGAGGTCGGAGAGCTGCAATACCCGGATCGGAGAGTCCAGCGTGCCGACAACAGGGACCGCATGGACCGTCGGTTCCAGCCACTTGGGCTCCACTCCGAAGGCATAGGAGGGCACGGCGGCGCACACGGCGAGCCGCCGGAAGAAACTTCTGCGGGTCAATATACTTCTATTCTCGCACGCATCCCGCGAACGGACTATTCAGACCTGCATGCGACAATGTTCGTTTATGCGCATTGGAATGATTGGGTTGGGCCGCATGGGCGGCAACATGGTGACGCGACTGTTGCAGGGCGGCCATGAGGTAGTGGCGTGGACGCGCGATCAGGCGAAGGTGCAGGCGGCGGTGCAGCACGGCGCGACCGGGTCGTCGAGCGTCGCGGATCTGGTGAGCAAACTCGAAGCGCCACGCAGCGTGTGGGTAATGGTGCCGGCCGGGCAGCCGACCGACGACATGGTGAACCAACTCGCCGGACTGTTGCAGGCGGGCGACCTGATCATCGATGGCGGCAACACCAAATACACGGATGACATCCGCCGCGCGAAAAGCCTGGAGCCGCGCGGCATTCATTACATGGATGCCGGGACGAGTGGCGGCGTGTGGGGCTTGCAGGTGGGCTACTGCTTGATGGTCGGCGGCGCGGAAGAAGCTTTCAAGCGGGTGGAGCCGGCGCTGAAGACGCTCGCGCCCCCGAACGGATATCTGCATTGCGGCCCGGTTGGAGCCGGACATTTCGTGAAGATGGTGCACAACGGCATCGAATACGGCATGATGCAGGCCTACGCGGAAGGCTTCGAGATCATGCAGTCGTCGCGCTACGATCTCAACCTCGAAGCGATCGCGAATCTCTGGAATCAGGGCAGCGTGGTTCGTTCATGGCTGCTGGAGCTGACCGCGATTGCGCTTCACGATGACCCGGGTTTGAAAGAACTCGCGCCGTGGGTCGAAGACAGCGGCGAAGGACGTTGGACGGTGGAAGAGTCCATCAACCTCTCGGTCCCCGCGCCAGTGATCACGCTCGCGTTACAGATGCGGTTTCGCTCGCGTCAGGACAACTCCTTCACGGCGCGCATGCTCGCGGCGATGCGGCAGCAGTTCGGCGGACACGCGGTTAAAGAAGCGGCCCGCAGCTAGGGCCCGCATTGACATAGAATATCTATGTCAATGCCCCCGCGACGAGACGAAATCCCTCCCGGCACCCTGGAGGTGCTCATCCTCAATACCCTCGCGCGCGGGGGACAGATGCACGGCTTCGCGATCGCGGACTTCATTCAGGAGCATTCCGATGACGTTCTGCGCGTGGAAGAGGGCTCGCTTTATCCGGCTTTACAGCGGTTACTGCTGAAAGGCTGGATCAAAGGCGAGTGGAGCAAAACGGAACAGAACCGGCGCGCGCGATATTACCGCCTGACCGCTGAAGGCCGCCGCCAGCTCGATCGGGAACTGGAGCGGTATCATCGCGTGGCCCGTGCGATCGGGCGCGTGTTGTCGCCCGCGTAAGTCACTTCGCCGTGCCATATGACACGAACGCTGGCCGCAGATGACTACCGCACCTCGCATGCTCGCAGCGTGCTGCAGATTTGCAGCCTACATGCGAGGCGGGGCGGCCGGTCGCTGTTTGCCGGCTGGCCTATCGCGCCGCCGCTCAGTGGGACAGGCAGTCTTGCTGCCTGTCCTTCGACCGCGTGTCGCAACCGCTTCAACGAATTCGCAGCCTTAGAGGAAACGTATGGGACTCAGATACATGGTCCGCAAGCTGGCGTATTGGCTTCGCAAGGATCAGCTCACCGCGGATCTCCGCGAAGAAATGGAGCTGCATGTCGACCTGCGCGCGTGCAAGCTGCGCGCTGAAGGCATCGATGGAGAAGAAGCGCCCTTCGCGGCGCGCCGGCGGTTCGGCAATATGACCGCGCATTATGAGGCGAGCGCGGCGTTCTGGGGCTGGACATCGTGGGACCGGCTGATGCAGGATTTCCGTCAAGCTGCGCGAACGCTTTGCAAAGCGCCGGGGTTCACGGCCGTCGCGGTGTTGACGCTGGCCCTGGGCCTCGGAATTAACACCGCGATTTTCAGCCTGGTGAATGGTGTCATTCTGCGGCCGCTGCCCTACACGGAGTCCGGGCGCCTGGTGTCGCTGTATGAAGAGACAGTCGGCCAAGGGCCGGACAATCTGAGCAGCCACGGGGCCCGGCTGGGCGGACCTGTCGATCCCTCGCGAACCGAGGTCTCGATTGCGAATCTTCCGGACTACCGGCGCGCCCGCGCGTTTGCCGGTTTAGCGCATTGCGAAATTGCATCCAAGGCGCTCACGGGACCGGACGTTCCGCGGCAGATCGAGGGCGAGTCGGTATCGGCGAACTTTTTCGATGTGCTGCAGGTCGAGCCGAAGCGGGGACGCAGCTTTCTCAGCGAGGACGAGCGGCCCGGCGCGCCGAAGGTCGTCATGATCACGTACGATTTCTGGCAGCGGCGTCTGGGCGGCGATACGGAAGTGCTGGCGCGGTCTATCACGCTCGATGGCGTACCGTACCAGGTGATCGGGGTCACTCCGCGCGGCTTTCAATCGCCGTTTCAATTGACCGTTCGCGATCCGATCGAGTTCTATATACCTGCATCCTTTCCGGCGGGCCTGCTCACCAGCCGCGAGAATCACCAAATTAACGTGGTGGGTCGACTGCGTCCGGGCGTGTCCGTGGAACAGGCGCAGGCGGAGTTGGGCGTTATCGGTGCGGCACTGGCGAAGCACTATCCGGCGTCAAACGCGAACCTTCGTCCAGTGGTGACGCCCTTGCGCGGCGATCTCGCACGCAATTTCAGTTCACCGCTGCTGGCGCTGCTGGGCGCGTCATTGCTGATCGTGCTGATCACATCCGTGAATGTTGCGAACCTGCTGCTCGCACGCGGGGTTGCACGGGCGCATGAAACCAGCGTACGGATGGCGCTCGGCGCCGGGCGTTTTCGCGTGGCGCGGCAGTTCCTTGCCGAAAGCCTGCTGCTAGCGGCCGCAGGCTGCGCGGCGGGCCTGGCCCTAGGCTGGGCGCTCATGAAAATCCTGCTTGCCGTTGCGCCCGCAGACATTCCACGCATTCAGGAAGTATCCATGGACTGGCGCGTATTTGGCGCCGCGGCCGCGATCGCGACGGCAACGGGCGTGATCTTCGGGTTCGCGCCGGCGTGGCATGCTTCGCAGTCCGAAGCAGCGGAGTCCCTGAAGTCCGCGGGCCGCGCGACCGGCCGCAAGGCACAGGCCCGCTGGCGCACCGGACTGACCATCGCCGAAATCGCGCTATCGCTGATGCTGCTGATCGGCGCCGGGTTGTTATTGAAGAGTTTCGTTACGGCAATGGGTATGGATCTCGGCTTCCAACCCGACCGCGTGATCGCGATGAACGTTCGCCTGCCAGAGTTGCGGTACCGGGGTGCGGAAGAACGGCTGCGGTTTTTCCAGCAGTTGGAGGAGCGTGTGCGAAGTCTGCCGGGAGTGCAGGCGGTTGCGTACGCCAATCGCATGCCGTTGCGCGGCGGATGGGGCGGGAGCACCAACGTCGACACCGCGCCGCAAGTCGATGTCGATTCCGACAAGCAGGTCGTGAGCCCCGGATACTTCCGGACATTGGGCATCCCCCTGCAACGCGGGCGTGTGCTGACGGAGAGCGACCGCGACGGGCACCCGCCGGCCGCAGTAGTAAACGATGCGTTTGTGCGGCGTTTTTTAGCGGGCGTCGACCCGCTGGGCCACCGGCTGCGCTTAGGTCCGCACGATCCGTGGATGACCATCGTGGGAGTGGTAAACGACATTCGGCGCGATGGCAAGCAAGAAGGGATCAATCCGCAGGTCTACATTCCGGCGGCGCAGACGAGTCTCTATCCGGTGAATCTGGCGGACTTCGCGGTGCGTGCCGCGCGCGATCCGCGGCAGCTTGTCAACGCAATTCAGGCACAGGTGCTCGCGATCGATAAGGACCAGCCCATTACGAACGTGCGCACGATGGAGGAACTCATCAGCTCGTCGGCCGCGCAAAGAAGGTTCGAGACGTTATTGCTGTTGATCTTTGCAGCCGTAGCGGTGCTGCTCGCGACCATCGGAATTTTCGGCGTGCTCTCGTATGTCGTCGGTCAGAGGAGGAGTGAGTTGGGCATCCGTGTGGCGCTCGGGGCGACACCAGGGCGAATCATCGCGCTGGTATTGC